>SYCM01000008.1 GCA_005786915.1 Bacteroidota bacterium
GCGGCCACCGCAAAACCTACATTGGCGCCATGCCCGGCCGAATCCTGCAGCAAATCAAAAAGGCGGGCGCGTCCAATCCCGTGCTCGTGCTCGACGAAATCGACAAGCTCGGCATGGGTGCCCAAGGCGACCCTTCAAGTGCGCTGCTCGAGGTGCTCGATCCCGAGCAAAACCACGCCTTCCACGACCACTTCCTCGAGATGGGGTACGACCTGTCTAAGGTGCTTTTCATTGCGACCGCCAACAACTTGGGCGGAATTCAGCCGGCGCTGCGCGACCGCATGGAGCTGATTGAGGTCACGGGCTACACCCGCGAAGAGAAGGTCAAGATTGCCCAAAACCACTTGATGCCCAAGCAGCTGCGCGAGCACGGCCTCGAACCCAAGGCCCTCAAGCTCGAGGGGTCGACGGCCTCGGCACTGATCGAAGGCTACACCCGGGAGTCGGGCGTGCGCCGCCTCGACCAGCAGCTGGCCAAGCTCGCCCGCAAGGCCGCTTTAGCCCGCGCCGAGGGCAAGGACTTTCCTACTAAGCCCTCCGCGGCCGACCTGACCGAGATTTTGGGTGTGGCGCGGTTCCGCAAAGACGACTACGCCAACGACGGCGTGGCGGGCGTGGCCACCGGCCTCGCCTGGACCCCGGTGGGCGGCGACATTTTGTACCTGGAATCCAGCATTGCCCCAGGGTCGGGCCGCATGAGCATCACGGGCAACCTAGGTGACGTCATGAAGGAGTCCGCCACCCTAGCGCTGACCTTTCTCAAGGCCAATGCGGCGGAATTTGGTTTGGAGCCCGAGCACTTCAGCCAGTACGACATTCACCTTCACGTACCTGAGGGCGCAGTACCCAAAGACGGTCCCTCGGCCGGAATCGCGCTCTTGACTGCCCTGACCTCGCTCTACACGCAGCGTCGCGTGCGCAACGTGCTGGCACTGAGTGGCGAAATCACGCTACGCGGCAAGGTACTTCCGGTGGGCGGAATCCGTGAAAAACTCCTCGCCGCCAAGCGGGCCGGAATTAAAACGGTACTGCTCTGCGCCGACAATGAGCGCGACGTGCGCGAGATTCCCGAGGTTTACCTCAAGGGGCTCGAGGTGCGCTACGTCAAAACGATGCGCGAGGTCTTGGCCTATTCAGTGACCGATAAAAAGGTCAAAAACGCCAAGGTGCTCAGCGTGCGCAAGCCCGCGCAGGCGACCGAAGCAACCGGATCGTTGTCAGCAAAAGCGTAACTTACTGCGGTGCGCACAGGTCTCATTTGTATCGCATTGGCAGTTTCGGGTAGCGGATTCGCCCAGACGGGATCGTGGTCGACCCTGAATTCGGCGGGCTCAGCGCGCTGGAACGCCTTGGCGGGGGCGGCTTGGGCTTTTCCTGCCGACGCGGCGTCTTCCACCTTTAATCCGTCGCTGGCGGCGGGTCTCGACCGCAGCCAAGCGGTGCTGAGTACGGGGCGGCTACCGAGCGGACTCCGCCTCGGTCACATGAGTGCGGCCTTTCGGCGCAAGGGCTGGTACGCGTCGGTCGGCGCGGACTACCTCAACACTGGCGCGATGCCCGAAACTAACGAGTTAGGTACCGTCATCGGAACGTTTCGCTTTCAGGAGTCCCGTCCTCGGGTGACTCTTGCCCGATCTTGGGCGGTGGGCGACCGCGGCACACAGCTCCTGGTGGGTTCCACGCTGCGCTGGACCCTGCAGACGGCCTCGAACCTTGTGGGCCAGGCGCTTAGTACCGACTGGGGCGCCACCTTGGTGGCCGACAGCGGGCGCGTGCACGCGGCTCTGGTACTGCAGCACGCCGGCATGAGCCTCGATCCTTTAGGCTCTACCGCTGAACCGTTACCCACGGCGCTTCACGCCGCGCTCAGCCGCAAGTTTCGCTACGCGCCGTTTCGCGTTCACCTGGCGGCCCGCGACCTACAGCGCTGGAACCTGGCGGGCTACGAGCCCTTGCGCGACGTGCGCGACCCGCTGACCGGCCAGTCGACCTACAACGCGCCGTCGTGGACCAACTTGGCCCTGCGGCACCTGGCGGTCGCAGTGGAGGCCGAGCTGGGCGGACGGCTCCGCGCCCAAATAGGCTATGATTTTCGCCGTCAGCTCGAAATGCAGTTGCCAACTCGTCGAACCAACGCGGGACTGAGCTTGGGCTTTGGACTCAAGGCGGGCAAGAGCCAAATTCAATGGTCGCAGTCGGTCTACCACGTGGCAGGCCGATTCACTCAGTTTTCCTATACCCGCTCGCTATGACCCCGATTCGAATTGCCGTCGACGGATACGCCTCGACCGGAAAGTCCACGTTGGCCAAGCGCTTGGCGGCCGCCCTCGGATTTTTGTACATCGACACCGGCGCCATGTACCGCATGGTGGCCCTTCACGCGATTCGGCAGGGCTGGGCGTCGCCCGAGGGAATTAATGCCGTCGCCATCAACGCTTCCATGGAACAGCTCCACCTCGGTTTTGCGCGCGACACCCAGGGCCGCAACCGCGCCATCCTCAACGGCGAAGATGTCGAAGATGCGATTCGGAGCATGGAGGTGAGCCGCGTCGTCAGCGCGGTGTCGTCGCTCGTCCCCGTGCGCCGCAGGTTGGTCGCACAGCAGCAAGCCATGGGCCGAAGCCACAGCGTGGTCATGGACGGCCGCGACATCGGGACTGTGGTGTTTCCCAACGCGGAGCTCAAGCTTTTTGTGACGGCGGATGCCGACGTGCGGGCCCAGCGCCGATTTGCCGAAATGGACGCCGCCCAACCCGGAGCGGTGAGCCTCGCCGAGGTGAAGTCCAACCTTTTGCAGCGCGACAAGGAGGACCGCGAGCGGCTCGACAGCCCACTGCTGCTTGCCGACGACGCGGTGGTGCTCGACAACTCGCAGGTTTCGCCCGACGAGCTGTTTGACGCGGCCATGAAGCTCGTGGCTTCGGTAAATTCCTAATTCAGGCTATTGGCCGACGGCCTTGAGCCGGGCTATAACCGTTTCACCCCCGCGGGGCTTGTCGCCGATTTGGCAAAGCACCTCGGCGTCTAAAGGGAGGAAGAGGTCGACGCGCGATCCGAAGCGGATGAAGCCCACGTCTTCGCCCACCGAAACAGGTTGTCCGGGTTTGACGTACACGGCGATGCGGCGTGCGACGGCTCCGGCGATTTGGCGAATCATCACTTCTCCGTGGTTGAGGGTGTCAAAAACCAGGGTGGTGCGCTCGTTTTCGGTGCTCGACTTGGGGTGCCAGGCCACGAGGTATTTGCCTTTGTGGTACTTGGCAAACACCGTTTTTCCGCTGACGGGTGCGCGGTTGACGTGCACGTTGAGCGGAGACATGAAAATGCTAATCTGCTTGCGCGTTCCGTTGAAGTACTCGGATTCTTGGGCTTCCTCGATCACGACCACCGTGCCGTCGGCGGGCGCAATCACGTCTCCGGCTTGGGCGACGGCAGTCCGCGTGGGGTTGCGGAAGAACTGAAGCACCAGCCCCAAAAGGACCAGGCCCACCGCGAGGTACGCACTCACGGCCCATTCAGGGGCGCCCAATTGGGTGAGGAGCACGTAGGGCAGGGCCAGAATCAGGAGGCTGACAAAAATGGTTTGGGTTCCTTCGCGGTGCAGCATGAGGGGGAGTTAAAACGTTTGAACGGCAATCAGGATGAGGACGAGGACCACGCTCGAGAGGAGGTAGCTGTCCAGTCGGTCGAGGAATCCGCCATGGCCGGGCAGAAACACGCCCGAATCTTTAACTCCCGACACGCGCTTGAAGTAGGAGCCCACCAAGTCGCCCACCGGCGCGGCCGCAGCCACGGTCCCCGGGAGCAGAAGGGAAAGCGCCATCGAGGTGTGCAGTACGGAATGAAGCAGGACATGGCCCACTCCGAAGGTGCAGATTAGGCCTACTGCCAAGCCCTCCCACGTCTTTTTGGGCGAAAGCACCGGCGCCATCGGCCTGCGGCCCCAAAGGCGTCCGCCCACATAGGCCATGGAGTCCGAAAGCCAAATGAGCACAAAGACCGCAAAAATGGACTGACCGCCACCCACGCCCCATAACCAACCGGTCGCGAGGGCGCTGGAAAAGGCGTAGAGGATTCCTGCCGAGCGAAGCTTGGGGCTCAGGTTCGGGAGTTGGATGATTTCGTAGGCGACTCCGGCCAAAAGCAGGAACAGCAGGGCGGGCGTCCACGAGAAGCCGAGGCACAAGAACGCGACGACTAGGGCATACACGAGGCCCCAGAGGCTGCGCTGCATCATAGGTCGGCAAAAAGGTGGTCTTCGACGAGGAAGAAGTACAGTTCGCGGCCCTTGTTGGGGTCGACTTTGGCTTGCAGAACGGCCTCGTCGCGCTTGCCCTTGAGGGTGATGATGCTCAGGGGGCGCTGCTCGCGGTGGAATTTGTTGATGGCGGCCATTCCGTCAGACAGGCTGTTGACGACCTGGGACACCCGGGCGACCACCAGGTGCACGGCAGGAAGTTGCGCAAACTTCAATCCTTGGGTTTGGGCGTCGGTGATCATGATGCCTCCAGTTTGGGCCACAGCCGCATGGCAGGTGGTTGCCATGGCGTCGGCTTCGAGGGGATTGTCGTGAACGACCTGCAGTCCCGCCTGCTGAAACCACGCGTGCAGGTGTTTTTCAGGAACAAAAAACTGGGTTTGGCCGGTTTCAGAGCCAACGGCTTTCAGGTTGTCGACGACCTCGTCAATGCTGCCGCAGTATAAAAACAGGCCACCCGACTGGGTGAAGTGCCGCACAAAGGCCAGGTCTACGGGATCTTCGAGCGCAGCGTACTTGCCCAAATTGGGGTCCGCCACTTCGTCTCCCCCAGTTTGAGGAGCGCCGCTGAGCACCGTAAGGAATTTACCGATCCAACCCGCCATTTACTGGCGAAAATAACACATAAATGCTTCGCAGCGCGCGTCCACCTAATTAGGCTTCAGGTTGCCCTTCGCTCTCGGTTTCGGTAGGTGCGTCGGCCAACGGGAGTTCGGTGGGGTCGGGATCAGCCTGGGGCGTAGCTACCGCCTCAGGCGACTCGGCAGCCTCGGTCGCCTCTAACCTAGCGGGCGCCTCGGCCGCCTCGGCTGAAGGGGCCTCTTCAAGTGCGGCAAGGCGTTCTTCGCGACTCTTCCAAGGGCGCTCGCCAAAAATCTCGACGAGGTTGTCCCTGAAGATAACTTCTTTGGTTAGCAGTTCCTGTGCAAGGGCCTCGAGTTTCTCTCGGTTGCCGCGGAGCAGATCTTTGGCGCGCGCGTACTGGCCTTCGATGAGCTTACTGATCTCTTCGTCGATGACCTCAGCGGTCCGCTCTGAATAGGGCTTGTCGAATTGGTATTCGTTTTGGCCCGACGAGTCGTAGTACGTGATGTTACCCAGACGATCATTTAAGCCATAGACGGCTACCATGGCTCGAGCCTGTTTGGTGACTTTTTCAAGGTCGCTCAGGGCGCCCGTGGTGATTCGACCAAAAATGACTTCTTCTGCGGCTCGACCGCCCAGGGTAGCGCACATTTCGTCGAGCATTTGGTCGGTACTGTTCAATTGGCGCTCTTCGGGCAGGTACCAGGCGGCGCCCAGGGACCGTCCGCGCGGAACAATCGTCACCTTGACCAGCGGCGAGGCGTGCTCGAGCAGCCAGCTCACGGTGGCGTGACCCGACTCGTGGTAGGCGATGATCTCTTTCTCTTCGGGCGTAATGATTTTGGACTTTTTCTCGAGTCCGCCCACGATGCGGTCTACGGCGTCTAGGAAGTCCTGCTTTTCCACCACGCTTTTGTTCTTGCGGGCGGCCACCAGGGCGGCCTCGTTGCACACGTTGGCGATGTCGGCGCCGCTGAATCCCGGGGTTTGTCGGGCCAAGAACTCGACGTCCACGTTTTCGCCCAATTTGAGCGGACGCAGGTGCACCTTGAAAATTTCAATGCGCTCGGTGACCTCGGGAAGGTCCACATAGATGATGCGGTCGAAGCGGCCGGCACGCATTAAGGCCCGGTCCAAAATGTCGGCCCGGTTAGTGGCAGCCATCACAATGACGTGCTCGTTGGTGCCAAAACCGTCCATTTCAGTAAGTAGCTGGTTAAGCGTGTTTTCGCGTTCGTCGTTACCGCCGCCAAAGGCATTGCGGCCGCGGGCACGCCCGATGGCGTCGATCTCGTCAATGAAGATGATGCTGGGCGACTTTTCCTTGGCCTGCTTGAACAGATCCCGAACCCGGCTGGCACCCACGCCCACAAACATTTCTACGAAATCGGAGCCGCTCAGCGAAAAGAAGGGTACTTGGGCTTCACCGGCTACGGCCTTGGCCAGTAGGGTCTTTCCGGTCCCCGGAGGTCCGCTCAGCAGCACCCCTTTGGGTATTTTGCCTCCTAGGTCGGTGTACTTTTTGGGGTTTTTAAGAAAGTCTACGACTTCAAGAACCTCGTCTTTGGCGCCGTCGAGGCCGGCTACGTCTTTGAAGGTCACCTTTACGGCGTTGTCGGCGTCAAACATTTGCGCACGGCTCTTGCCAATGTTGAATATTTGGCCGCCGGGTCCGCCCGCGCCGCCGCCGCCCATTCGGCGCATCAAGAAGAACCATATGGCGGCAAACAGTAAGATGGGCACTATCCAGGCCAATGCCTCGCCCCAGTAGTTCGGTTCGTCTTTGTACTCGACGTTGATTTCGGCCACCTCGGGGTGCTGGGTGTAGAAGCGCTCCATCGCCCGGTCAAATGACTCGGCGGGCATTTCAAACACATAATGAGGACCCTGGTTGGGCGCGTCGCCCAGCTTGGTCTTAGCGAGTTCGGCGTACTCGTCTAGGGCCGCCAAACTGTCGGCGTTGATGAAGACGTACACCTCTTTGCTGTTGACGACCTTGACTCGGTCGACGTGTCCGCGCTCAATGCGGGCACTTAGCTCGTTAAAGGTCGACGGATTGGTTTGGTTACCGAACTGGCTTTGAGCGAATTGCAGTCCAAGCAGGCCTACAAAAACGGCGATGTACAGCCAGCTGAAATTGAACTTGGGAAGGCCTCCTTTGGGCGATTCGCCCGGCTTGGGGCCTTTATTTTTTTTGCTCATCAGAAATTAAACAGCTTCAACGAGGTATTGTTGGGGAAGGGCAACCGAAACCGCATCGGCCCACAGGCCTTCGAGGTCATAAAACATGCGGGCTTCGCGCTGAAAGAGGTGCACCACCACCGACACGTAGTCCATGAGAATCCATTCCGATTGCTGCGCCCCTTCGACATGCCACGGCTTGTCGTTGGCCTCTTCGCGCACCCGTTTGTGCACGGCTTCAGCCATCGCGCTGACTTGGGTCGTGGATTGGGCCTCGGCCACAATAAAAAAATCGCACACGGCGTTTTCGAGTCCGCGCAGGTCTAGGATTACGAGGTTCTCCCCCTTAATGTCGCTCACGCCTTCGAGGGCGCTGCGCACGATTTGGGGAAGTTCGGCAAAGGATGCAGTCATTCGGTAAAATTACCCGCCCTTCAGCACAATTAAGGTGCCAATTTGGTCGATCGGCGGAATTGCAGGGTAATTCGCCGCATTTTTGCAGCATGCCCGCCGAGGACCAGTTGATAAAGTATCTTAAATTCAAGGAGTTAGACTCGACGCAGTCGTGGGCCCACGCGAATTCAGATTCCTGGAATCCCCAAGGATGGACTGCCATAACGGCAGGCACGCAGCGCAAGGGCCGGGGAAGCGGGTCCGCCACGTGGCATGACGTCGCTGGGGCGAGCTTGCTGCTGACCTTGGTAAGTCCGCCCTTGTCGTGGTCGGCCTCATGGGTCTTTGTGCGCCACGCACAGGCCTCGTTGGCCACGGCGGAATGGCTGTGCGCCCAGGGTTTTGCCGTACGCCTTAAGTGGCCCAACGATTTGTACCTGCACGGGCTCAAGTTGGGCGGATTTTTAACCGAAGCCTATTGGAACCAAGGACAGTGCACGCGGTGGTTTCTGGGCTTGGGCCTGAACGTCACTCAGGCGCCCGAGGGGTCTGCGCACCTTGAAGGTATGTCTCTGGAGGGTATGGCTGAAGCGGTTTCGGCGCACTTGGTCAATGCACTTGGCGGACCTATTCCCGAGGATACCCTCGGCCGCTACGCCCAGCAGCTGCTCGGCTGGCAGCACGAGTGCGGATTTACCGACGCCGCCACGGGCGAAGCTTTTAGGGCGACGCCGCGTTTTATTTCGCCCGACGGAAGGTTGGGGATTCAGCTGGCCTCAGGGGTCCTGCGCTGGGTCGGCCACAAAGAAGTGGTTTGGACCGACTGGGGCGGCCCCGAAGTTCGGCGTTAGCGTGCGCAGAATGCCTCCGACCACGCCGCCGGGTCGTGGCGCCAGCCGGCTAGGGCCTTGAGCTCTTCGGCGTTCAAGGTTCCGCGCGATTCCGCCGCCTTGAGCAGGTGGTCGTAGTCGCTCAAGGTGTGCAGGCTGCACGACGCGGCAGCGAACGCCTCGCTGGCGAGGGGGAATCCGTAGGTGAAGATCGCCGTCATGCCCAATACTTGGGCTCCGGCCTCGCGCAGCGCTTCCACGGCCTGGAGCGACGACTTACCGGTGGACACGAGGTCTTCAATGACAACGACGCGGGCGTTTTTGGGCAGTTCGCCCTCGATGAGGTTTTGACGTCCGTGCTCCTTAGCTGACGAGCGCACGTACACCATGGGCAGGTCGAGCTCCTGGGCCACCAAGGCGGCTAGGGCAATCGCGCCGGTAGCGACGCCGGCGACGACGTCTACCGAGGGGTGCTGAGCCTTAATTAGGGACGCCATGTGCTCGCGGAGGAAGGTTCGTACGCGGGGGTGAGAGAGGGTAATTCGGTTGTCGCAGTAAATTGGCGACTTTAATCCCGACGCCCACGTGAAGGGCTCTTCGGGACGCAGTGAAACTGCTTTAATTTGCAGAAGGAGTCCGGCAAGTGTTTCGGCCGACTTGGCATCAAAAATCATGGCACAAAAGTACAGCGAGCAGGCGGTCACGGCCGCGGGGGGGTGGGTAGAAAATTCCCACGGAGAAGTTTTGTGGATCCATCGGCTCGGCCGTTGGGACCTTCCCAAAGGCAAACTCGAAGAGGGTGAGGAAATTGCATCCTGTGCCCTGCGCGAAGTCGAGGAAGAATGCGGGCTTGGCGGACTTGTATTGGGCCCGAAATTGCTTGAAACCGTGCATGCCTACACGCAAAACGGCCAGAAGTACGTGAAAACTACTCACTGGTACCGCATGTCGGTTTCAGGGCGGCCCGAGCTGACGCCCCAAATCGAGGAGGGTATCGAAGCGGTTCAATGGCTAACCGAGGAAGCGTGGCATGAGGCCGCCGCCGAAACCTACCCGAGCATTCAGGAGGTGATGCGCACGGCCGCGGGCACAAAGAGCGTGTAGTCACCACGGTAGCGGATGACTTCGCGCACGTGGCTCGAGGCGATGTAGGAAAAGCGGGCCCGCGTTTGAAAAAACACGGTTTCGATTTGGGGCTCGAGCTCGCGGTTGGTTTGGGCGATCGCCTTTTCAAACTCAAAATCGGCGGGGTTGCGCAGTCCGCGCACCAGGTATTGGGCCCCGAGGCTCCGGGCGTAGTCGATGGTCAGGCCTTCGTAGCTCGCGACTTCGACGTGCGGGAGGTCGGCAAAGGCCTGGCGCACCCATTCCATGCGCTGCTCGAGCGAAAACATGTACTTCTTGTCGGCGTTGACTCCGATTCCGACCACCACGCGGTCAAACAGGGTGGCGGCACGGCGCACGATGTCGTCGTGGCCCAGGGTGAGCGGATCAAAAGATCCGGGGAACAGCGCGGTCTTCATGGCGGTTGAGGGTGGCTTCGGCAAGGTCGGCGATAAAATGGCGCATCTCGATGCCGGAAGCCTTGAGCTGGCGGGGAACGATGCTTTCGGCGCTCATTCCCGGGATGGTGTTGATTTCGATGAGCACCGGGTCGCTACCGTCGGCGGGCAGGATGAAGTCGGCGCGAACGAATCCGCGCAGGGTCATGCCCTCCACCAGGGTGCGAGTTGCCCGGCGCACGGCCTCGGCGGCGGCGTCGGGGATTCGGGCCGGGGTGATTTCTTCAGAGGCGCCTTGGTACTTCGCTTCGAAGTCAAAAAACGCTTTTTTGGGTACGATTTCGGTGATGCCTAAAATGCGGATTCCGTCGGTCGCGACGAAGGCGCCGCAGCCCAGTTCGGTGCCCGCCACGCCCTGCTCGACGACGAGCTCGGGGTCTTCGTGCCACGCGAAGTCGCGGGCTTCGGGCCACTCAGCGGCCGAAGTGATGCGGGTGACTCCGTAGCTCGAGCCGCTCCGGCACGGTTTGACGAACAGGGGAAAGGCGTGTTCCGCCATAAAGCGGTGGACCGCCGACTCGTCGGCTCCGCGCCGAAGCGGAACCGAAGGCATGACGCGCACGCCGAGCCGCTGGGCCACGGCGTTGGTCCACAGCTTGTGAAAGGTGAGCGCAGACGCCGCGGGACTGCAGCTGGAGTAGGGGATTCCGGCGAGCTCCCAGGCCATGGCAAGGCTGCCGTCTTCGCCCGGATGTCCGTGGATGAGGTTGAGGATGGCGTCGAGGCGGCGTTCGCGGCCGTCGACGTCAATGATGGTCCAGCTGCGGTCGCTGAAGCGCAGGGGCAGGCCCGAGGCATCGAAGGCCTTCCAGCCCGCGTCGGGATGCAGTTCGAGGCGCACCGGGTCGTAGCGCATGGGGTCGAGGACGTCAAAAACATGGCTTCCGCTCAGCAGCGAAATGCCGAATTCACTAGAGTAGCCGCCCATGGCTACGGCAACGAGGGGACGCATGGGCCAAAGATAGATGCCTCGGACTACCTTTGTGCCAATGGGTGATTTGTGGCTGTTTCTCAAGAGCAAGACCTTCGCGGTCAATGCCGTGCTGGCGCTGGTGTTTTTTATCGTGCTGGGGCTTTCGGCCCAAACGGTGCTGAAGTGGATTACCGGCTATGGCGAAGTGAAGACGGTGCCCGACCTCACGGGGATGAGCTTTGACGAGGCCGTTCAGGCCCTGGACGAAGTGGGCCTCGAGGGGATGCTGCTGGATTCCGCGCTGTACCGCCGCGAACTCAGGCCCCAGGAGGTGTACCAACAGTACCCGGTTGCCGGAGCCGTCGTCAAGGAAGGCCGCCAAGTGATGCTCACCATCAACCGTTCGAAGGCCGAGCTGGTGAGCCTGCCGGCGATTAAGGAGCGCACGCTCGCTCGGGCCGAGATGGACCTGCGGTCGCGCGGACTTTTGGTCGCCGACATTCAGTACGTGCCCGACCTCACCGACGGGCTGGTGCTCGAAGTAGAATACAACGGCCGCCTGCTCGAGGCCGGAAGCAAAGTGCGCAAAGGCGCCGGGCTGACCCTGCGGGTGGGCATGCGCAGCGGCGAGCTCACGCAGGCCGTTCCGGACCTTACCGGTTTGAGCTACGGCGAGGCCAAGGCCCTGCTCCTGATGTCGGGGCTGGGCATTCAGCTGATGGAAGGCGACAGCATCTCGGGCGCCGTGTCTACGCAGAGTCCGGGGCCGTCGAACGGTGCTCCGGCGCTTCCGGCCCAAGCCAACGTGCGGGTATGGATCAAGTAAGGGCCTGGGCGTTCGGTCTGGGGTTGTCGGCCGTGGCTTTGACGGCCCAGCCGGTGGAGCACCGCTTGCTGCCTTGGGGCGGACGGCCTTCGGCGCAGGTCGCCGCCAAAACGACATCAGATACGATGAGTTTGCCGCTTCGCGCGGGTTTTGACCAGCGCATGCCGGCGGGATGGGTTTCGCGCGGAGTCACCCGGTCGCAGAGCCTGGCCCGCAATCCGCTCAGCTTGGGGGTTGCCGTTTGGGACGGAATTTCGGCCTCGGGCGCGGCCTACCTCCCCGGAAGCTACGCCACCGACACGCTGGGCGACGCCCTGTTCAGCCCCTGGTTTGCCGCACCCAACGGGGCGGTACTGCGCTTTCACCTTCAGCAAGGTGGGTTTGGAGACCCCTGCGAAGCCAGCGACAGCTTGGTGGTGCATGCCTGGAGGAGTTCCGACAGCAGTTGGGTTCCGATGGGCCGTGTTTCGGGCGGACAACCCTACGACGCGTGGCGGGCCCATTCGTTTGCGCTCCCCGCGGATGCGGTGGCCTCACCCGCCACCCGGGTGCGGATTGGCCGCTGCGGCGCGCCGTCGGGCGCGTTTGACGCGTTTATTGTCGATTACCTCGAGTTAAGCGCTTCCCTCGGGCTGTCCGACACGCTGCTGTTTGACCCGTCCTGGATTTCGCCGCCCGCGCGGGTGCTGAATGCCTACCGGGAGGTGCCCTGGTTTCACTACAACCGCATACTGCTCGAGCGGGACTCCGTGCGCACCCCGTACCGACGCAACGGCGTCGTGCCGGTGGGCGGATGGCAGCTCAACCTCGGCAAACTGAACTGGACCGACGGGAACGGGTCGCTCGTTCAAAGCCGCTTGACGGTGCCCGTCGTTTCCAACCTAATCCACAACGTGGCCACGCCCTACAACCTGTCCCTGAACCGGCCCCAGTTGGTGCCTACGGGTCCGTTTGCGTGGAACCTGACGTACTGGTTTGACGGCGAGTCGGTGGGCGACCGGAGCAACGACAGCGCCACGCTTCGATTAGAATTCGGCGACCGCTACGTGGTTGACGACGGCAGCTGCGAACGAAGCTACGGGGTGGCGCAGGGGGTGCAGCCGCGCTGGGTGCAGCGCTTTCAGTTTCTGACGTCGGACACGTTGCGCGGAATGGACCTCGAGTGGATACCCTCAGGTCCCCAGGGGCTGGGCGAACGCTTTCGCATGGGCGTTTGGAAGGTCGACTCGGCGGGCTTTCCGGGCGATCCGATCTACGTGAGCGATTCGCTGTACGAAGTGAGCTGGAACTACGCCGGGCAGTATGGGCGCCACTACGTGCTCGACACGCTGGGCCTGAAGATTCCCACCGAAGTCTTTTTGGGCGTGGTGATGGACGGTCCGAACTCGGAACAGGGAATGCCCCGCGCCGCCCTCGGGCTCGACGTGCACACCGAGGCGATCAAGGCCTTTGGCGAAGTGGGCGCCTGGTTTCTGAGCCAAATTCCCGGCGCTTTGGCCTTGCGGCCCTTCTTTCGCGGAACGCCCGACGACCTCGGCAGCCCTGAGTCGCTTCGAGCCGCGGGACTGCGCGTTCAGCCCCAGCCCGCCGGAGACTGGGCCTCAGTAGACGGACCGGGAAAGCAGCTCGAAGTCCTCAATGCGCTGGGCTCCCCCGTCGCAACGGCCGCCCGCCCCGACGACGCACAGCCTTGGATTTTGGATCTGCGCCAGCTCCCTGCGGGAATGTACTTGCTCCGTAGCGATTCCGGCCACGTAACCCGACTGATGAAGCAGTGATCGAGTTCGACGACGAGCTCGAAGAGGGCGCTGGCACTGAAGAGGAACTCTACGTTCACCACCGGTTTGTGGCCGACGCGGGCCAAAAGCCGCTGCGCGTCGATAAGTTTCTGTTCAATTTTCTGGAGAAAACTTCGCGCAACCGCATTCAGAAGGCGGCCGAGGCCGGCGCCATTCGCGTCGACGGCTTGCCCGTGAAGTCCAACCACCGGGTGAAGGCGGGCGAAGAGGTGACGCTGGTGCTGGCGCAGCCTCCGCGCGAATTTGTACTCGAAGCCGAACCCATCGACCTCGATGTGGTCTACCTCGACGACGAACTCGCGGTGATCAACAAGCCCGCGGGCATGGTGGTGCACCCGGCATTCGGCCACTTCACCGGAACGCTGGTGCACGGCCTGCTCTACCTCTTCCAGAATTTGCCCGGCGCGAGCGGCGAAGTGCGGCCCGGCTTAGTGCACCGCATCGACAAGGACACGTCAGGCCTGCTGGTGGTGGCCCGAACCGACTTTGCGCTCGCTTTTTTGGCGAAGCAGTTTGCGGACCACAGCTGCGACCGCGAGTACCACGCCCTGGTGTGGGGCAACGTGCGCGAGGACCGCGGAACCGTGACCGGCCACATCGGACGCTCGCTGCAGGACCGCAAGGTGCAAGCGATTTTTCCCGACGGCAAGCACGGAAAGCACGCCGTCACTCACTACGAGGTGCTGGAGCGCTACCACTTTGCCACGCTCGTAGCCTGCCGGCTCGAAACGGGCCGTACCCACCAAATCAGGGTGCACATGAAGTACTTGGGGCATCCGCTGGTCGGCGACGCGGTCTACGGAGGCGACAAGGCTCCGCACCGCCCCGAGCTGCCCAAGTTTGCGCAGTTCGCCCACAAATCGCTCGAAATGCTTCCGCGCCAGGCGCTGCACGCGCGGCTGCTCGGTTTTGAACACCCGTCGCGGCCCGGCGAACGCCTTGTGTTTGAGGCTCCGCTGCCCGAAGACATGCAGGCGGTGCTGGAGCGGTTTCGGCGGTACGCGGCGTTGAACTAAGCGTTTTGCGGTAAGGTAAGGCCGTTTTTATTCGACCAAAACGCGGGTAGAGAGCGTTTGATGGGTATCAGTTAACCCTTCAAAAGTCCATATCCCTTGAGGTAATCGGTTCACGCGGATTGAAGTCGTGGGCTCAGGTAGTTGAACCTGGCGTACGCACTGCCCCGCAAGGTTGAAAATTCGGTAGCTACGAATCGCCTCATTGCACAGGATTTCAAAGTCTCCGTTGTTCGGGTTGGGCCGAA
>SYCM01000117.1 GCA_005786915.1 Bacteroidota bacterium
AATTCACGCAGATCGACTGCGAAATGGCCTTTGTCGAGCAAGAAGACATCCTCAACACGTTTGAAGGCCTGGTTCGCCACGTGCTGCGCGAGGTGCACGGGGTGGAGCTGAACGAGGTTCCGCGCATGACCTACGCCGAGGCGATGCGCCGCTACGGCAACGACAAGCCCGACATCCGGTTCGGCATGGAGTTCGTCGAGCTCACCGACCGCGTCCAAGGCCAGGGATTCCCCGTGTTCGACCAGGCCGAGCTCGTGGTGGGCCTCAACGCCAAGGGCTGCGGATCCTACACCCGCAAGCAGCTCGACGCCCTGACCGACTACGTGAAGCGCCCGCAGCTGGGCATGAGCGGACTGATTTGGATGCGCGTCGACGAGCACGGGGTTCCCACCTCGTCGGTCAACAAGTTTTTTGACGAGACGGCCCTGCGCGGCTGGGCCGAAGCGTTGGGCGCCGAACCCGGAGACCTCGTGCTGGTCCTGGCCGGTGGCGGAACCAAAACCCGCAAAGCCCTCAGCGAGCTTCGCCTGCACCTGGGCCAAGAGCTAGGGCTGCGCAAGCCCTTCGAGTTTGCGCCGCTCTGGGTGGTGGACTTCCCGCTGCTCGAGTGGGACGAAGAGTCGGGCCGCTGGTTCGCCATGCACCACCCCTTCACGAGTCCGAAGCCCGAAGACATTCCGCTCCTCGAGACCGACCCCGGTGCCGTGCGCGCCAACGCCTACGACATCGTGCTCAACGGCAACGAGATTGGCGGCGGCTCGATCCGCATCCACGACCGCGCCCTTCAGGCCCGCCTGTTTGAGCTGCTCGGGTTCAGCCCCGAAGAGGCTCAGGCCCAGTTCGGATTCTTGATGAACGCCTTTGAGTACGGCGCGCCGCCCCACGGCGGAATCGCCTTTGGGTTCGACCGCCTGGTTGCCCTGATGGGCGGCGACGAAGTCATTCGCGACTACATCGCCTTCCCCAAAAACAACGCGGGCCGCGACGTCATGATCGACGCCCCCTCGCCCATCGCCGAGGCGCAGATGTTGGAGCTCAACTTGCTCCTGCGTCCTTGAGCCCCAAGCGAGCTTTTGTATTTCCAAATCCCCGCATAAAGAAGTTTAAACAAAAACAGAGGTTAAGACTGCGTATTTTTACCGAATGCGCCTGAACTTTTTTGCCTTCCTCGCCGTCGGATCCACGGCTCTCTTTGCCCAAAACCAACCCAAGTGGCTGGAGCTCTGGAACGATCCCTCGTCCAACGTCTACGACGTCGTGCGCGAGTTTGACGCCGCCTTTGAGGGCAAAGCCGCCGAAAAAGGCAAGGGATGGAAGCAGTTCAAGCGCTGGGAGGCCTTCATGGATCCGCGGGTATACCCGACTGGGCAGCGTCCGCAACCCAACTCCCTCTACCTCGGAATGCAGCAGGTACAGAATACCTGGGGCAGCACCTCCACGGGCTCTTCGGGCATTGGGCAATGGACTCCGGTAGGGCCCTTTGACGGCAACCCCATTCTGGGCATTGGGCGCGTCAACACCGTAGCCTTCCACCCCGCCGACCCCAACGTGATTTTTGCGGGGGCTCCGGCGGGCGGACTTTGGAAAACCACCAACCAAGGCACGACCTGGACTACAAACACGGACCTTCTGCCCAACTTGGGGGTTAGCGGAATTGCCATTGACCCGATTTTTCCGGACACCATGTACCTGGCTACGGGCGACCGCGACGCCGACGACACCTACAGCATTGGCGTGCTGAAGTCCACCGACGGCGGTGAAACGTGGAAGACCACGGGCTTGAGTTTTCTGTTGACCAACTACGCCCGCCTTACCGGCATCGTGATACACCCCACCCAGACCCAGCACCTCGTGGTTTCGTCGCGGAACGGCATCTACCGCACCACCGACGGCGGCACTTCGTGGACCATGGTCCAGGGCGGTAGCTTTCAGTCTTTGTCGTCGGTAGCCGGTGCCCCGCACCTACTGTACGCGGGGACCAATGCCAACGGCCGCGTGTGGTTTTCGCGCGACTTTGGCGCGACCTGGACCCAGGTAACGGGCAACGGACTGCCCACCAGCGGCCCCGCCCGCTGCGAGGTGGCCACCACCTCAGCAGACACCAACTACGTGTACGCCTTGTTTGGCGCCAACAACAACGGCCTGTATGGGGTGTACCGCTCCACCAACCGGGGCGCGACCTGGACCCAAATGCACGGCGCCTCACCTAATCTGCTCGACTGGTCCACCAACGGCGGAGGCAGCGGGGGACAGGCTTGGTACGACTTGGCCATCGCGGTGTCTCCGCTCAACAAAGATGAATTGCTCGTGGGCGGAGTCAATGTTTGGCGCTCCAACAACGGCGGCGCCAACTTTTCGCTGAGCGCGCACTGGTACGGTGGTGGGGGTGTGGCCAACGTGCACGCCGACCAGCACTGGTTCACCTTTAGGCCAGGCACCAACGAGCTTTGGGTGGGCAACGACGGCGGAGTCTACGTTTCTCCCAACGGCGGCGTCGCCAACAACTGGCAAATGCGCAGCAATGGACTCGGAATTACGCAGTACTACAAAATTGCCACCACACCGGTCAACCCCAATTGGACGCTCGCTGGATCGCAAGACAATGGAACCCACCTCAAAAAAACGAGCTGGGCCCGAGTACGCGGCGGAGACGGAATGGACTGCGGCATGGACCCCACCAACGAGTTGGTCATGTACGCGTCGATTTACTACGGCGACTTCGAAAAATCCAACAATGGGGGCGCGAGCTTTAACGCGACGTTTAATCTCCCTCCAAGCGGGAATGGCAACTGGGTTACCCCGTTCTTGGTCAGCCGACATAACAATAATGTACTCTATGCAGGATTTTCACGAGTATGGAAGTCGACCAACGGCGGCGTGAGCTTTGCCGCCACCAGCACCACCAACCTCTTGGGCGGCGACAACATTGACGTGCTGGCGGAATCACCCAGCAACCCCAATGTGCTCTACGCGGGCATCAACCAGTACCTGTTCCGCTCGACCGACGGCGGAATCACCTGGACGCAGCACAGCGGTGGTGCCGGAAGCCACGTCATTACAGGCATCGCGGTGGACCCCAACGACCCGCTGCACATTGCAGTCAGCCGCAGCGGCTACGTGGGCGGGCAAAAAGTCTTCGAGTCGTTCAACGGCGGACAGTCCTACAGCAACATCAGCGGAAGCCTGCCGAACATCCCCGCCAACGCCATTGCCTTTGAGCCCGGCGGAAACAACATGGTCTACGTCGGAACTGACCTCGGTATGTTTGTTCGCGACAACCTCCTGGGCGATTGGGTGCCGTTCAACGCGGGCCTGCCCAACGTGGTAGTGACCGACATTGAGCTGCTCAGCACGCCGCGCATCGTGCGCATCGGCACCTACGGCCGGGGCGTGTGGCAGTCGCCCTTTGCCGGCGACCTCCTCAAGCGCCCGACCGCCGCTTTCGCGGTGCAGCCTTCGTCTACTTGCGGACTCGGGGACACCCTGCAGCTCAGCGACGCCTCCACGGGCCTCGTGACCGCGTGGAAGTGGAGCGTGCTTCCCTCCGCCGGAGCCACGCTAATCGGCGCGACGACGGCCAATCCCAAGCTGGTTATCCAGCAAGCGGGCCTCTACTCCGTTCAGCTGATCGCCAGCAACGTGTACGGAAGCGACACGGCCTTCGGGGTGCAATCGGTCGCCGTGGGCGGATTCCCGCTGCCCGCCGGCGAAGCCTTTACCGCCGGGTTTGACCAGCGATGGAGCGTCGAAAACAGCGACCGCAACGCCACCTGGGAGCCGTTCAACGGAGCCAGCAGCGACGGCGACAACGCTTCGATGCGCATGCCCCACTTTGCCCTTTCGT
>SYCM01000118.1 GCA_005786915.1 Bacteroidota bacterium
GACCTACGGCACCCACGTCGACGTCTTCGCCGGCGAAGAAAACCTCAAGTCGTTCACGGTCGGCACCGAAACGCCCGACATGCTCGGCACCTACTTTTTGCGCGACGGCTTCGGACGCCCCGTGGCCGTGCACATTCCCGGATTCAATGGCTTCTTGAGCAGCCGGTTCTTCCTGCGGGAGGACCTATGGCGGCACCGCATTCTCTGGACGAGCACCGAGCCCGTGACCTCGATCCAGCTGGAATTTGCCGACTCCTCTTCTGCCAACTATTCGGTTCGCGAACAGGGCGGAAGCTGGACGCTCGAGCAAAACGGCAAAAAAGCGCCGGCCGACGGCATGGCCGTTCAAGCCCTGCTGAAGGCGGTGGCCTCGAGCCAGTACGAGGGCGTCGTGATTCCGAGCGACCTCGCCTACGGCAAGCAAGACAGCCTAAAAGCCCTTGTTCCGCGCATTCGCGTCGACGTGCTGCGGGCCGACGGGAGCCGCAACCGCATGGACCTGTACCACGTTCCGCCCGACCCCGAGGCCATGACCGAGGACGGCGCGCCACTCGAGTACGACCCCAACCGGTTTTATGGCTTTTTGGACGACGGACGCATGGTGCTCGTGCAGCGCTTCGGTCTTCAACACCTGTTGAAAAGTTCTCACGCATTGCGTGCCTCGAGGTAATTACTTTGCAGCATGAAGTTCATCGTTTCCAGCGGACAACTGCTCCGCGCCCTGCAGACCGTTTCTGGCGTCATTCAGTCCAACCATACCCTCCCGATTTTGGACCATTTTCTGGTGGTCCTCGAGCCCAATAAGCTCACCCTCACGGCCTCAGATTTGGAGACCACGATGACCACGACCCTCGACGTGTCGTCAGAGAGCAGCGCCACTGCGGCCATTCCCGCCCGCATGCTGCTGGACACGGTCAAGAGCTTTCCCGAGCAGCCGTTGACGTTTACGTTCAACCCGAGCGCCCACAGCCTAGAGGTGAGCAGCGATTTTGGCAAGTACGCGATTTCGTACGTCGACGCCGCAGAATATCCGAAGGCTCCCGAGGTAGCGGCCACCGTCACGGTGGAACTCCCCGCCCACGTGCTCGGCACCGCGATTGGCAAGACCCTGTTTGCCGCCGGCAACGACGACCTGCGCCCCGTGATGAGCGGCGTGTTTTTTCAGCTGACTCCCGAAAGCCTCACGTTTGTCGCCACCGACGCCCACAAGCTGGTGCGCTACCGCCGAAGCGACTTCGCCGCTCCGCAAACCGCTGAATTCATCATGCCCAAAAAGCCGTTGAATTTGCTGAAGGCCACCTTGGGTAGCAACGACGACCTCGTCGAAATCCGCTACACGGAACAAAACGCGCAGTTCACCTACGACGGCGTTACGCTGGTGTGCCGACTGATTGACGGAAAGTACCCCAATTTCGAAGGCGTCATTCCCAAGAACAACCCGAACCGCATGACGGTCGACCGCGGCGCCTTCACCGGAAGCGTGAAGCGTGTGAGCCTGTTCGCCAACAAGACCACGCACCAGATCCGCCTGAAAATGGCAGGAAATGAGCTTTTTATCAGCGCTGAAGACCCCGATTTCGCCAACAAGGCCCACGAGCGTCTCGCCTGCAGCTACGAAGGCAGCGACCTCGAGATTGGCTTCAACAGCCGATTCATCGTGGAGATGTTGGGCAACGTCGACAGCTCCTCCTTGGTATGGGAATTTTCGGCGCCTAACCGCGCCGGCCTCCTGTTCCCCGATCGCCCGGGCGAGGACGGCGAAGACCTGCTAATGCTGGTCATGCCGGTGATGCTTAATTCCTAAGTCGTTTGCCGTGAACCTCTTGGTTGTTGCCGACGTGCACGGGTGCTCCAAAACCCTGAAGACGTTGGTGCGCGAGCGGTGGAACCCCCACGACGAGTTCCTCATTTTTGTAGGCGATTTAGTCAACAAAGGGCCCAAATCGGCCAAGGTCATTGAGTACGTGCGCGGACTTCAAACGGAGTACCCGTACAGCGTGTTTGTCGTGCGCGGAAACCACGAACAGCTATTGGTCGACGCCTACGACGAGGCCGCGCCCAAGCTCGGGTTCTACGACAAGTTCAAGAAGGACCTGCTAAAGCGCGGAATTCCGCTCAAAAAAACCATCGAATGGATGCGTCGCCTCCCGCTGAAGTGGGAAAACCGCTACGTGCTGGTCACCCATGCCGGAGTGGCGCTGCACGCCCGCGACCCATTTGTCGCCGGAAACTTGCGGTCGGTGCTGCACAACCGGTCCGCACTCAAAAACGTCGGCAAGCTTCAGCTCTTTGGCCACGTGATTCAAGAACCGGGCATTCCGCGCTTTTACCCTTCCGCAAACGCTTGGGGTCTGGACACGGGATGCTGGCGCGGCGGCGGCCTTCACGCCGTGCGCCTCACGCGGACCGGAGAAATTTTAGAATTTCTTCGCGAACCGACCCACAGTTCCGACCTTTGACCCGAATTAACGCCGCTCGCGGCCGCACAACCCCCAACGCCATGCCCAACGCCCTCTTTTCTGTACCCAAAGCCGTCAACGAACCGGTTTACAGCTACGCCCCCGGAACCCCGGAGCGCGCGCGCTTGCTGGGCACCTACGAGCGCATGCTCGGCGAATGCGTCGACATCCCGATGTTCATCGGCGGCCGCGAAGTGCGCACTGGCGAACTCCGCGACTGCCGTCCGCCGCACGACCACCAGCGCGTCATCGGCCGGTACCACTGGGGCACGGCGGCCCACGTACAGGAGGCGGTTGACGCCGCCCTTGCTGCCCACGCCGCCTGGTCGTCCATGCCCTGGTTTGAGCGCGCCGGAATCTTTTTGCGCGCGGCCGACCTGGTGAGCGGCCCCTACCGCGCCACCCTCAACGCCGCGACGATGCTGGCCCAGTCCAAAACGGTCCACCAAGCCGAAATCGACGCCGCCTGCGAGTTTGCTGACTTCTTGCGCTTCAACGTGCAATTCATGACCGAGATCTACGCCCAGCAGCCCGAGAGCTCACCGGGCGTTTGGAACCGCATGGAGTACCGCGCCCTCGAAGGGTTCATTCTCGCAATTACCCCATTTAACTTCACCGCCATCGCCGGCAACTTGCCGTCAGCACCGGCCCTCATGGGCAACGTCGCCGTGTGGAAGCCGGCCGACACCCAGATCTACTCGGCGTGGGTGATCATGGAAGTATTCCGCAAGGCGGGCCTTCCCGACGGCGTCATCAACCTGGTGTACGCCGACGGACCCGCGGTAGGCGACGTCGTCTTCAAGCACCCTGATTTTGCGGGCCTTCACTTCACGGGCTCCACGGGCGTGTTCAAGCACCTCTGGAAGGAAATCGGAACCCACATCGATCGCTACAAGGCCTACCCCCGCATCGTGGGCGAGACCGGAGGCAAGGACTTTGTGCTGGCGCACCCTTCAGCTGATGCGGCCGAAGTCGCCACGTCGTTGAGCCGCGGAGCCTTTGAATTCCAAGGCCAAAAGTGTTCGGCCGCCTCGCGGGCCTACGTTCCGGCCAGCTTGTGGCCGGCCGTTAAAGCGCAACTTGCCGAAGACGTCCAAAGCTTCAAAATGGGAAGTCCTGGCGATCCGTCCAACTTTGTGACGGCCGTCATCGACGAGCGTTCCTTCGATAAAATCGCTGCCTACATCGACTACACTAAAGGTCGCGAAGACGCTGAAATCATCGTCGGCGGCGGACACGATAAGTCCAAAGGCTACTTCGTCGAGCCGACCGTGGTGGTGACTACCAACCCCAATTTCCGCACGATGTGCGAAGAAATCTTTGGGCCGTTCCTCACCATTTACGTCTACGAAGATTCCGCGTGGAGCGAAACGCTGGACCTGGTTAACCGCACTTCGGAGTACGCCTTGACGGGTGCCGTTTTTGCTC
>SYCM01000009.1 GCA_005786915.1 Bacteroidota bacterium
CAACGTGTACATTGTGACGGTTCCGACGCCAATCGACCAATTCAAAGCCCCAGACCTCAAGCCTTTGCTCGCGGCGTCTGCCACGATTGGCGCCGCCCTAAAGGCCGGAGACGTCGTCATTTATGAGTCCACGACCTACCCCGGCTGCACCGAAGAAGATTGCGTACCCGTGCTCGAGCGGGCGTCTGGGCTGAAGTTCAACGTCGACTTTTTCTGCGGGTACAGCCCCGAGCGCATCAATCCGGGCGACAAGGTCAATACGCTTGAAACAATTAAAAAGGTGACCAGCGGAAGCACGCCAGAGTCCGCCGCCTTCGTCGACGGACTTTACCGGCGCATTGTGAAGGCCGGCACCCACCTCGCCCCGAGCATTAAGGTGGCCGAGGCCTCCAAAGCGATCGAAAACGCGCAGCGCGACGTCAACATTTCGTTTGTCAACGAGCTCGCCCTCATCTTTGACCGCCTGGGCATCGACACCCGCGACGTGCTCGAAGCCGCCGGAACCAAGTGGAACTTCTTGAAGTACAGCCCCGGCCTCGTGGGCGGACACTGCATTGGCGTTGACCCCTACTACCTCGCCCACAAAGCGCAGAGCGTGGGCTACCACCCGCAGGTGATCCTCAGCGGCCGCCGTGTCAACGATTCGATGGGTATGTTCGTCGCCAACAAGGTCGTGAAGCTCATGATCGGCAACGGCCTCGCGGTGCACGGCAGCAAAGCCCTGGTCCTCGGCGTGACCTTTAAAGAAAACTGCCCCGACATTCGCAACACCCGCGTGGTCGACATCGTGGCGGAACTTCAGCAGTTCGGCATGCACGTCGACGTCTACGACCCCTGGGCCGACGCGTCCGAGGTCCAGCACGAGTACAGAATTGCGCTCGCTCCCTCAGTTGGGCAGGGCTACCACGCCGTGGTACTTGCGGTTGCCCACGAGCAGTTTGCCGCGCTAAGCCGCGCGCCACTGGGGCTCGAGCCCAACGGGGTCGTTTTTGACACCAAAGCCCTGTGGCCGAGGGACATGGTGGACGGTCGGCTTTAAGGTTGACTAAAGAGTTGGCGGTGCGCCACCACCGGACCCTTCAGCAATCGACCGTTGACCTGTATTCCTTCTGGATGGGGCCGGAGCCGAATTCGCCCTTCAGGACGCTGAAGTACCGCGCCTCGAACTTGCATGGCTCCGAGGACGTATGTTGCATTCGACGGGTTGACCGGGTAAAAGCCCAACGTCGACAATAGGTACCACGCACTCATTTGGCCGCAATCGTCATTGCCAATCAGCCCGTCGGGGCGAGGACGGTAAAAGTCGGCGCAAATCTTGGCTACCCGTTCTGCCGTTTTGTCGGGACGGCCCACCAAAGCATAGAGGTAGGCAACATGGTGGCTGGGCTCGTTTCCGTGGGCGTACTGGCCCATCATCGCTTCTTGGCCGAGGTAGCGCTGCGGGTTCCGCGCAGGCACGGCGAAAAACCGATCGAGCTTCCGCTCCATAGCTGCAGAATCGCCCAAAAGCTCCACCAAACCCTGGTGGTCGTACTGCGCGGGAGTCCATAGGTACTGCATTGCGTTGGCTTCAGTAAAATCGCCCGGATTGTTCAACGGCGAGGTCGCCGTCAAGCTGTCAAATGGGGTCCGCCAGACCCCTGCAGACGACCGCCCCCGGAGCAACTGAGTTGCGGTATCCCAAAGCTGGCGGTAGTTCTGAGCGCGCCGAGCAAAAAACTCGGACTCCGGAACTTCACCCCACAAATGGAACAACCTGCTCGCCGCGTCGTCGTCGACCCCGTGCTCCAGGGTGCGCGAAACCGACTCGTCGGGAACCAGGTCGAAGGGATAATAGCCGTGTCGCCCGAGCAAGCCCCAATCGCTGTTTCGGTGGGGGGCGTTCAGCGTACGTAGTACGGCCTCCCGCACGCGCGACTCCGATACCCCGAGCAAGCCCTTGTGTGCGGCATCTGCGAGAACCGGGACCGCGTGATTCCCAATCATGCAGTAGTTCTCTTGACCCCAAAGCGTCCAAATGGGAAGGTGCCCAAACAGCTCGCTGTGGCGCACGAGGGAATAGGTGAACTCAGGCACTCGCTCGGGCACCACCACCGTGTACCAGGGATGGGCGGCCCGGTAGGTATCCCAAAGCGAAAACGTCGAATAATACGTCTTACTTGGGTGTTCCGACTGATGAATTTGATCGTCTGGTCCGCGAAAGCGCCCGTCGACGTCGGCAATGTTGGAGGGCTGCAGCATCGTTCGGTACATCGACGTGTACCAAACCTTTTTCACGTCAGAGGGGGCATCGATGCGGACCCGTTGCAAATAACCGTTCCATTCCTTTTGGGCATCCCGCACCACCTTTTGAAGGGACCAGTGCGGCAACTCGGCGCGCACGTTGGCCGCCGCACCCTCTTCGCTCACCGTCGAAAGGGCGACCTTGACGCGGACTTCCGTGGTGCGGGGATCAAAATTCAGAATCAACCGGTCCGCCGCCGATTTGGGACGACGCTCGGCCAGTCTAAGCTGGGCAAACGGCTCGCTCAGTTCGACCACAAAAAAGTAGCGCCGGTCCACCCAGTTTGCCTTGCGGGCGAACCCGCTAATTCTCTGCGGCGAGTGTACGGTATAGCCCGATTCCAGCACCAAGCTGTCGGTGAACGCACGAAGTCCGTGCTGAAGGTCCAAAACGAGTCCCATACTGCCGGATTGGGCCGAAAACCGATACATGGCTACCCTCGAAGTGCTGGCGACCTCCACGTGGACCCCGTTGTTCAACGCAACCGTGTACCTCCCCGGACCGGCATGCTCTCGGTCCTTGCGGTACGTGGTGCCCCCCAACTCCGGATTCATTCCCGTAAAGGGCTGTAAAAGCACGTCGCCCAATTCGGCAATGCCCGTGCCGTTCGCACGTGTCTGAGAAAAGCCCAAAATCACCGTGTCCCGGTACTGGTACCCTGAGGTGTAGTCCCAGCAGCAATCGCGGTTGTCGGGTCCCGGCTGCACCATGCCCCAGGGTCTAGAGGGGCCGGGAAAAGCATGCCCCGTGCCGTCGGTTCCGATAAAGGGATCTACCCAGCGTACGGGCCCACGACGGCTTTCGGCTGCGCATCCCGCAAGGAGCGCCGCGGCCAAGACCGTTGCAATCCCGCGCATCACAGCTGCGGATTCAGGGGTGAATTGAGCAGCTCGCCCACGGCCACTCCAGGAGCCCACTGGGCCAGGTCCGCCGACTGGTGGGCGTTAACGGGCTCCGACGCCCGCATTTGGGCATCCATATAAATGCCGGTCATCACCTTGCGCATCTCGTCGGATTGGTTTGGGCTTGCCCGGTGAAAAACCCAACCGGAATGGACGCTGACTTCCCCAAGACCATACGGTTCCTGAAGGACCGGGAAATCCCCGATGCGCATGCGCGCCCCGATGCGGGCTTCGCTGTCCTCGCCAATCTCCAGTTGACGTCCCTCGGTCAGTACATGGCTACCTTGAGCAAAGTTCAACGGACCCATTTCGGTTGGAACGGCGTGCAGCGGCATCCAAAGCGTAGCCACCCGATCCGAATCCAACGGCCAGTAGTACTGGTCGGCGTGCCAGGGCGTAATTCCTCCCCCGGGCTCTTTGTAAAGGGCCTGGTCGTGGTACATGCGTACCCCAGTGCATTCCAGCAATTCTTCCATCACCATCCTGATTCGCGGACTGAGCATCCACTCTTTTACCCTTGAATCGTGTACCCACAAGTTAAACGCCTGCCGAAAAGCCTTGCCGTAGGTGTCGCGCTGCGAAAGGTCGGGCATGGACTCCGTCAGCTTGCCCACCCAATGCGTGACGACCGGCTCAAAGTACTCCAGTACCTCGGGGGTCCAAAAGTGAGGCAACTTTACGCAGCGGTACGCCCGAAAACGGGCCTTTTGCTCGGAGCTCAGCGGGTACCGCATGTCCAGGGTCGCGCGCACGCGAGTTGGGAGTTCAGTAGGTTTCATTGGGAGGCAATTTCGGCTTCACCGGCGGCATATTCTTCACTTCAATTACCCAATTATTATCTCATAGTAACATCATTGGATCCAACATCGTAATTTCATGAACATATGCGAGTAGCACATGAAGTTACCGGCCTGCACGCGGCACCCAGCCAAATGCAGTTCAAGTACATTGACGTGGACGCCTTTCGGGTCCATTGGCACCAGCATCCCGAATGGGAGTTAACCTACATCCTTTCGGGTTCCGGATACCGGATGGTGGGAGGGTCGATCGAAGTGTTTTTTGCGGGAGATGCCGTGCTACTTGGGGGAAGCCTCCCGCACACCTGGGTGAGTGAACCGCATCCCGACGGTTCGCAAGCCATCGTGCTTCACTTGACCTCGAACCTCATACGTGAATTTGCGCAAATACCCGGTGCGGAACGGTTTCAGGGCCTGGCGTCCCAAGCTGGGCAGGGGCTCTGCTTTGACTCCCGGGGAAGCGAACTAAGTGATCGGATGCGGGCCGGACTCGGAGCGCAGGGGCTCGCGATGCACGCTGCGGCCGCCCACGTATTTGACCTGCTGGAGCGCCTCCCGGTTCGTGCCCTATCGGCGCCCAGTCCCCCGCGCGTGCTTCATCTGGCTACCCAAAACGCCCTGGAACGCACGGCCCAGCGGTTCCGCGATCCCGAATTCAACTTAACGGAACTTGCCGCCTGGGTCGGTATGGAAAAATCCCCCTTTTGCACCCAATTCAAACGGGCTACGGGCCGCACGTTTTCGCAGCACCTCCACCAACTTCGCACGGCGAATGCCGCGCGGGAACTCGCCACGACGTCGAAATCGGTGCGCCACATTGCCTTTCATTCGGGCTACGACAGCATACCCTACTTCAATCGAATGTTCCGTGCGGTTTACGGGGTTACTCCGGGCGAATTCCGCCAAAAAATCAGCGCACACTCCGGGTAACTCGACGGGCGCACGCCCAAAGACTTAGGTCTGCAGCACTCCCGGGTTGTAGGCGCGCTCAATCGGCGCTTGGTTGGCGGCCTCGATGCCCATTGACAGCACGCTGCGCGTTTCGATCGGGTCGATAATGGCGTCGATCCACAGACGGGCGGCGGCGTAGTACGGACTCATTTGGGCCTCGTAGCGTTCGCGGATGCGCTGAAGCAGCTCCTGCTCGGCCTCGGGAGTCAGGTCCGCCGTGCGGGCTTTCTCGATTTGCAGCAGCACTTTGGCCGCCTGCTCGCCCCCCATGACCGCAATTTTGGCCGTGGGCCACGCGACGATGAGGCGCGGATCGTAGGCTTTTCCGCACATGGCGTAGTTGCCGGCGCCAAACGAGTGGCCCGTAATCACGGTGAATTTGGGCACCACGCTGTTGGCGACGGCGTTGACCATTTTGGCTCCGTCTTTGATGATGCCGCCGTGTTCCGACCGCGAACCCACCATGAATCCGGTGACGTCTTGCAGAAAGACGAGCGGAATTTTTTTCTGGTTGCAGTTGGCAATAAAGCGCGCGGCCTTGTCGGCGCTGTCGGAATAAATCACTCCACCAATTTGCATTTCGCCCTTGCCCGACTTGACTACTTGGCGCTCGTTGGCGACGATTCCGACTGCCCAGCCGTCGATGCGGGCATAGGTCGTGATGATGGTTTTGCCGTAGTCGGCCTTGTACTCGATCATCGAGTCGGCGTCGACCAGGCACTCTAGCAGCTCGCGCACCGGGTAGGGCTTGCCGTCGACGGGCATGCGCTCGTACACTTTTTCGGGGGCTACGGCCGGAGCCTGCGGCGCTACCCGATCAAATCCGGCCGTGGGGCGGGTGCCCAACTTGTCGACGAGTCCGCGCAGGGTGCGCAGCGCGTCGTCGTCGTCCTTGGCCTTGTAGTCGCACACTCCGCTGATCTGGGTGTGGGTGTTCGCGCCGCCTAAGGTCTCGTTGTCGATTTCTTCGCCAATTGCGGCTTTGACCAAGTAGCTTCCGGCCAAAAAGATGCTCCCCGTACCTTCGACGATGAGGGCCTCGTCGCTCATGATGGGCAGATAGGCGCCGCCAGCCACGCAGGACCCCATGACGGCCGACAGCTGCGGAATTCCCAGGCTGCTCATCACCGCGTTGTTGCGAAAGATGCGTCCAAAATGTTCTTTGTCGGGAAAAATCTCGTCTTGCATCGGCAGGTACACCCCGGCGGAATCCACCAAGTACAGAATCGGGATGCGGTTCTCCAAGGCAATTTCTTGGGCGCGGAGGTTCTTTTTGCCCGTCATCGGGAACCAAGCCCCAGCCTTCACCGTGGGGTCGTTGGCCACCACCATGCAGGTGCGGCCCGCAATGCGCCCCAAGACCACCACAACCCCAGCCGAAGGGCATCCGCCGTGCTCGGCGTACATTCCGTCGGCCGCAAAGGCGCCCACTTCAACCTGGGGCGCGTCGGGGTCCAAAAGGCGCTTGACCCGCTCCCGGGCGCTGAGTTTGCCCTGCTCCGCGAGTTTTTCGAGGCGCTTTTTGCCTCCTCCGAGCGACACCTCGATCCAGCGGCGACGGCACTCGGCCACTAAGAGTTTGAGTTCGTCTGCGTTGCGTTCCGTTTTGAGGTCGTGGGCCATACTCGGTTGGGGTTCAGGGGTGCGTTCCCGAAGGTAGGCCTCAAGTCTGCCACGTGCCAAGAGCCAGAACCGAGCAACCAGTAACTAGTTTCTAGTAGCGCATCGTCCATTCCGCCACGCGCGCCCACAGCTCCTCTTCGTTCGGAACCGCGTCGCTGAGGTAGAGCACGAGGCGGATTCCGCCCGTAACCTTCTGGTACAGCAGCGCGTCGGGCACCCCGTCGCCCATCAAATCCCCGGACCAATGCACTTCAGGGGGGCATGCGTTCAAGGAATCCACGACGCCTCCGAGGGTGTCCCGCCGAAGCCAGCTTTGGTCGGACGCGCGGACCCCAGCAATCAGGGCGTAGCCGCCGAGCTCGGGACAATCCGCACCTACGCCATTCACTGATCCGGTGGCGTAGAGCACCAAGCTGCCTCGGTACATCTTGTCGCTCGCCTTAAGTGCTCCCAAGTCGGCTTGGCTTCCGGGCATGAGCACTGCCGAGCCTTCGCGCACGAGGCCCAAATCGACGCTGTCGAGGCGCACGGGGCTCCCGAACAAGAAATGACTGCCTTGTTCGCGGTTGGTTTTGAGGTCGAATTCCAGTCCGCCACTACCCGACGGAAACTCGCTCAGCTCGGCCTTAACCCGCACGGGGCGGAGCTTCCAGGTTCCGTCCACGTCATAAATCCCGTACCAAAAAAGCGACAAATCCAGGCCGCGCAAGTCTCCGGTGTAGTTGAATGCCTCGGTGGCCACTTGGTACCGACGCTTTTTAATCGCTTCGACCCGTTTGCGGACGTCTCCGGCGGCCCCCCCTTCCTCGAGCCATACCAGGAGCGAATCGCGCTTCGGGCCCCTCGGCGTGCGGAGCATGCGCCCCGTCAGGCTGTCCGCCGGCCAAGTCCACGTGCGGGCGGCCCAATCAAGCCGAATGAGCTGGTTGTCGCTGAGCTGGTCCCAGCGCTCGTCGCGGTCCGCGCGAATGGCGACGGTGTCCACGGGCTGCGCTCCCAGGCCGAAGGCCAGCAAGAAACTACCAAACAGCACCCGCCCCCGCACCGCGTTTATGCTTTTTTGCGTTTACGGTACCAATCCCAGCCGTAGTAGAGCGCCACCAGAATGGCGAAGGGAATCAAGTAGCTGCGCGGCTTGCCCTCGCCGTGCACCACGGTAAAGAGGCGGTCCTTGCGGATTTTGTCGAGTCCGCTCACAAAGGAATCCATGCTCCAGAAAATGAATACGGGCTTGCCCACGACGTGGTCCTCAGGCACAAAGCCCCAGTAGCGGCTGTCCCAGGAATTGTGGCGGTTGTCGCCCATCATCCAGTAGTAGTCCATGGCAAACGTGTAGCTCGTGGCCGGTTTGCCGTCGAGCAGGAAGCGTTCTCCCTCAGGGCCCTGCTCCCGAACGAGCTCGTGGCCCTCGTAGGCGTTGATGGCGTGGCCGTACTTCAGGTAGGTGCCGTAGTTCAGTTCGACGGTGCTGCCTTTGGAGGGGATCCAGAGCGGACCGTAATTGTCCCGCGTCCAAGCGTATACTACCGTGTCGCTGTGCCCTCCCATGGGGTTGGGGAACATGAGCGCTCCGCCGACAAAATTGGCATAGTACCACTTCAGGGCTTCGGGCGTGCCCGGGACGAAGGCGGAATCGCCCGCCAGCGCATCCATCACAAACATCGTGTCGAGGTTGGGCATCTGGGCGAAGTCGGCGAGCGACTCGTTGGGAATGGTCACCACGTACTCGGTCTCGGTAATCTGCAAGACGTCGCTGACGTTTTGGTTGTTGACCGTCATGTTGGTCACGTAGTTGATGTCGAAGTCCTTCTTGAGCTGGCGCGCGCTGAACCCTTGACCGGGCAGCGTGCGGACGTAGTAGCTGAACTGGGCGTTGCTCCGCTCGGGGAACTCAACTGCCTTGCTGTCCACATAGACTTGGCCGTGGCGCACCTCAATCGTATCGCCCGGAACCCCCATGCAGCGCTTCACGTAGTGGTCCTTCTTGTCGGCGGGACGACCGGGATCCTGAGGGAAGTTGAACACGACGGCGTCTCCGCGCTCCACGCTGGCGAGGCCCGGAAGGCGCAGGTAAGGCAGCTGAATCCACGTCAGGTAGCTCGGAACGTTGGCAAACGGAATCACGTTGTGCATCAGCGGAATACTCAACGGGGTATTGGGCATGCGCAGTCCGTAGGCCACCTTGCTGACCACCAAGTAGTCGCCGACCATGAGCGACTTTTCCATCGACGACGTGGGAATGTTGAACGCTTCAAACGTCATCATGCGGATGGTTCCGGCGGCGACCACCGCCCAAAGGACGTGGTTGACCCAGAGCGGCATGCGGCGGCGAATCTCGTCGTTGCTGCGGGTTCCGCGCTCGAGCTTGGCCGTGTAGTTCAGGTAGCCGAGGTAGAGTCCGCCCGTGGCCGCCGTCCAAAAGATGTGCTTGTTTTGGCGGAAGCCAAACATGTGAAGCGTTTCGTAGGCCAAAATCAGCGCCATGGCGTTGTCGACCACCGGGATGTAGGCCAAAATCGTCCACCACCAGGGGCGGTCGGCCACCTGGGTCCATACGTAGGTGCGGTACCCGGGAACCCAGGCCTTCCAGGTCGGAATTCCGGCCGCCGCAAAAAAGCGCCACGTGATCGCCGATCCGTACAGGTTGAGGAGGAGGTAGTAAAGTAGGTATTCCATAATCGTTTGAAGTACTTAACGCGCCGAAGCGTCGGCGTCGGGCCGCAGCCACGAAGCGTAGATTCCGTAGTTTTTGGCGATGCGCTCGACCTCGCCGGCCATGAGCTCGGGAGTGATGTCTTTGACCTTTTTGGCCGGAACTCCCGCAAACACCGAGCCCGCGGGAACGTGGGTACCTTCGGTGAGGACCGCGCCTGCGGCCACGATGCTGCCCGATTCGACTACACAGCGGTCCATCACGATGGCGCCCATACCAATTAACACCCGGTCGTGCAGCGTGCATCCGTGCACGGTCGCGCCATGCCCGATGCTGACCTGGTTGCCAATGGTGGTGCCGTGCTTTTGGTAGGTGCCGTGAATGACGGCCCCGTCTTGGATGTTGACCTCGTTGCCGATGCGGATAAAGTTGACGTCTCCGCGCACCACCGCGTTGAACCAAATCGAGCAGCCCTCGCCCATCGTGACGTCGCCCACCACCGTGCAGTTGGGCGCCAAGAAGGTCGACTCGGGAATCTGGGGACGCAGCCCTCGGACGGGCAAAATCAAGGCTTCCATGCCCGAATTTACGCCGGAACGACGTCGTCGACGAGCGTAGGCAGCATGCGCTGCAAAATGTTCTTGATGCCCTGCTGCAGCGTCAGCGTGCTCGACGGGCAGCCCGCGCAGGCGCCCTGGAGCTGCACCTTGACAATTTTGTTTTCGTAGCCGGCAAACACAATGTTGCCGCCGTCTTGGGCCACCGCGGGCTTGACGTACTCCTCGAGGATTTCGACGATGCGGGCCTCAATTCCGTCTTCGGCATAGGCGGGGACGTCGGCGGGGGCGTCGGGCGCGTCGGACTTTTTCAGCGGCGGAACCGCCGTCAGCACCGGCTTCCCGTCTTGGATGTGGGCCAGGATGAACTGGCGCAGTTCCTGGGTCACGGCGTCCCACTCGACCACGTTGTACTTCTCTACCGCCAAAAAGTTGGTTGAAATGAACACGTTCTTGACGAACGGAAAATTAAACAGCGCCGCCGCGAGCGGGCTGATTTGCGCCTCTTCAATGTTGGCGAACTCCACGTGGTCGACGTCGATAAGGCGCTTGTTGGCCACGAACTTCATCACCCCGGGGTTCGGCGTCATTTCGGCATAAACGGATACGGGTACGCGCTGAATTTCCATAGGAATGCAAAGGTACGGCATGGTACCTTTGGGGCTTGCTTAATTCCCATACTGTGCCGCCCATGCTGCCCCGCGTCAATCCGACCCAAACTAAGGCCTGGAAGGCCCTCGAAGCCCACGCCGCCGCCACCGCCGACCGCCACCTGCGCGACCTCTTTGCCGCCGACCCCGCCCGGTTTGAGCGCATGCACGTGCGCCTCGACGACCTGCTCCTCTTTGACTACGCCAAGCACCGCGTCGACGAAACCACCCTCGACCTCCTGGCCCAGCTCTTCGAGGAATGCGGGGTGGCCGACGGATTCCGCGCCCAGCTTGGCGGATCCGCCATCAACGAAACCGAAGGCCGCGCGGTGCTCCACTCCGCGCTCCGCTCCTCCTCGGCCGAAGCCCTACCCGTCGACGGCCACGACGTGCGCCCCCTGATTGCCCGCGAACGCGAGCGCATGCTCGAATTTGCGGAAGCCGTCCGCAACGGCGACGTCCGCTCGACCTCGGGCGAAAAATTCAAGCACGTCGTCAACATCGGCATCGGCGGCAGCGACCTCGGCCCCCGCATGGCCGTCGAGGCCCTCAAGCCCTTTGCCCACCGCGGAATCCAGATGCACTTCGTCGCCAACGTCGACGGAGCTGACCTGCACGAAACCCTTCAGCTCGTCGACCCCGCGCGCACCCTGTTTTTGGTGGCCTCCAAGACCTTCACCACCCAAGAGACCATGGCCAACGCCGACGCCGCGCGCACCTGGCTCGTGCAGCACCTGGGCGACCCGTCGGTAGTGGCCGACCACTTTGCGGCCCTGAGCACCAACCTCGCCAAGGTCGAGGCCTTCGGGATCAGCGCCGAAGGCACCTTCGGCTTCTGGGATTGGGTCGGAGGCCGCTACAGCGGATGGAGCAGCATCGGGCTTCCGTTAGCTATTGCCATTGGGGCAAACGGGTTCCGCGCCTTCTTGGCCGGCGCCGAGCG
>SYCM01000119.1 GCA_005786915.1 Bacteroidota bacterium
AGTTTTGTTTTGGAACAAGCTAAGCAATTTCCAACCATCCAAGCAGAGTTTTCAATCGAAGCCGGTTCCTCCTCAAATACGCCTAGTTCTAATAGTGGAGCCAACCTCCTGGAACGTCTGCGGCGACTGCGGTAGCGCGTAAAACTGGTTCTGGTTGAGGCGCGAAGGGACGACGAAGTCGCGGGCGCCTTCGGGCGTCGACTTGATCAAAAAAGGCGTCTCGACGTCCACAAATCCGAGGGTGTCGAGGTAGCTGCGCACCGAGCGGTTGATGCGGTGGCGCAGGAGCAGGTTGTTGCGCACCGGAGCCCGGCGAATGTCCAGGTAGCGGTACTTCATGCGCAGCTCTTCGCCGCCGTCGGTCTCGTCTTCAATAGTAAAGGGCGGAGTTGCCGCGGCATTGAGCACGGTCAGCTGCTGCACCTTGATTTCGACGTCGCCCGTGGCGAGGTTGGGGTTTTTGTTTTCGCGCTCGACCACGATGCCGACGGCTTGCACCACAAATTCGCGCTGCAGCTTGCGCGCCTCGGCTAGGCGGTCCGCGTCAACCAACTCGTTGAAGCTGAGCTGGGTAATGCCGTAACGGTCGCGCAGGTCGACGAACGACATTCCGCCAAAATCGCGGCGGCGCTGCACCCATCCAGCGAGGGTGACGGTTTGACCAACGTGGTCCAGGCGGAGCTCGCCGCAAGTATGGCTTCGGAACATGGCCGCAAAGGTAACGCGCCGCCCGGAGCCGGGCCGTATTTTTACGCCATGCCGCTCGCCCCCGTGACCCCCGAAGATGACGTGCGCTTCATGCGCCTCGCCCTCCACGAAGCCGTCAAGGCCATGGACCAAGATGAGGTCCCGGTCGGAGCCGTCGTGGTCTGGCAAAACCGCGTAATTGCCCGCGGCCACAACCTGACCGAACGGCTGCACGACGTCACGGCTCACGCCGAAATGCAGGCCATCACCGCGGCCAGCCACGAGCTGGCGGCCAAGTACCTGCCCGACTGCACGCTCTACGTCACCCTCGAGCCCTGCACGATGTGCGCCGGGGCCCTTTTTTGGAGCCAGGTCGGCCGTGTCGTCTACGGCGCGAGCGACGAGAAGCGCGGATTCCGCACCATGGGCGGCCAGCTGCACCCCAAAACCCTGGTCACCACCGGCGTTGAGGCCGAGCTCTGCGGCGACCTGCTCACCGAATTCTTTCGAGCCAAACGCAAAAAATGAAGCTGTACTCCATCGAAACGGGCTTTTTTAAGCTCGACGGCGGCGCCATGTTTGGCGTCGTGCCCAAGTCCCTCTGGGAGCGCACTAATCCTGCCGACGAGCGCAACCTCTGCACTTGGGCGATGCGCTGCCTGCTGGTCGAAGACGGCGACCGCCTGACCCTGATCGACACCGGCATCGGCGGCAAGCAAGACGAAAAATTCTTCAGCCACTACCACCTGCACGGCGACGCAACCCTCGACCGCAGCCTTGCCGAGCACGGGTTTCACCGCAGCGACGTCACCGACGTGTTTTTGACGCATTTGCACTTTGACCATGTGGGCGGAGCCGTGGCGCGCCACGGCGACCAACTTCGACCGGCCTTCGCCAACGCCCGCTACTGGTCGCATGCCCGCCACTGGGACTGGGCCACCAACCCCAATCCGCGCGAAAAAGCCAGTTTTCTGCGCGAAAACATCATGCCCCTGCAGGAATCCGGCCAGCTACACCTCCTCGAGGGCGACGCCGCACGCATCACCACGCCCCTCGGATTCGACGCCTTTGTGGTCAACGGCCACACCGACGCCCAGATGTGCCCCATCATCGACCACGGCGGCCAAACCCTCGTGTACATGGCCGATTTGCTGCCGTCGACCGGCCACATTCCGCTGCCCTACGTCATGGGCTACGACACCCGGCCGCTGCTGACCCTCGAAGAAAAGGCCCGCATCCTCAACGAGGCCGCCGACCGCGAGTACCTGCTCTTTCTCGAACACGACCCGCTCAACGAAGTGGCCATCCTTACCTCAACCGAAAAGGGCCCTCGCCTGGCTGAAGTCCAAAAACTGTAATTTGCTGACGACATGAAAAACATCTTGAGCATCGCCGCCGCCCTCTGGGCCGCAGGAATGGGGGCCCAAACCCCGCAAGCCCCGTACTGGCAGCAGGCCGTCCGCTACCAAATCGACGTCGACCTCGACCACAACCAGCACCGCCTCGAGGGCAAAATGCGCCTAGAATACACCAACCACAGCCCCGACGCGCTCGACGAGATCTTCATGCACCTCTACTGGAACGCGTTCCAGCCCGGAAGCATGATGAGCAACATGGCCAACATTCCGACCCAGTTTAAAGACAAGGCCATCGGTTCCAAAATCGAGCAGCTCAAGCCCCACGAAGAAGGCGAGCAAATCGTGCGCGCCGTCAAGCACAACGGCCGCGAGCTGGCGTTCCACGTGAACCAAACCGTACTGCACGCCCAGCTCCAGGAACCCATTGCCCCCGGAGCCACGCACGTTTTTGAGCTGGAGTACACCACTCGGATTCCGATCGTCATCGAACGCGCCGGCCGCGACAACAAAGAGGGCGTCGACTACAGCTTCACGCAGTGGTACCCCAAAATGTGCGTCTACGACCGCGACGGCTGGCACCCCGACCTGTATGTGGCCCGTGAATTTTATGGAGACTTTGGCCGCTTTGAGGTCAACGTCACCGCCGACGCGGGCTTTGTGCTCGGCGGAACCGGCGTGCTCCAAAACCCCGACGAAATCGGTCACGGCTATAGCGACAAGCCGGTCAAGCACAAGAAAAAGGCGCGCATCACCTGGCGTTTTGCGGCCGACAGCGTGCACGACTTCGCCTGGACCGCCGACCGCGAGTACCAGCACCAGCGCTTCACGCTGCCCACCGGAACGCAGATTCACTACCTCTATTTGCCCGACGCCAAATCGCGCATGATGTACGAGAACGAGCGCTTTCGCGCGGACCTCGCCACCTACTTCGCCTTCATGAACGAGCGCTTCGGCCCCTACCGCTGGCCCCAATTTAGCGTGATCCAGGGCGGCGAAGGCGCTATGGAGTACCCCATGTGCACCCTCATGGAATCGCACGGCGACGACTACCTCGGAACCTTCAGCGTGGTCGCCCACGAAGGCTCGCACATGTGGTTCTACGGCATGCTGGCTACCGACGAGCAGCGCTACCACTGGATGGACGAGGGCTTCACCAGCTTTGCCGAAGACGAAGTCATGAACGTCATCTCGGGCGCCAACAAGCCCAACGCCCACGAGGGCTACCTCAGCACGTTTGCAAAGCGCGCCGCCAAAGCCGCATGGCGCGAGCCCGCCAGCACCCCGGCCAACTACTTTGACGGTAAGTTTCCTTACCAAATGGCCGCCTACATGATGGGTTCGCTCTACCTCGTCCAGCTGCGCGGAATCGTCGGCGACGACGTCTTTTGGCGGACCATGCGCCGCTACTTCGACGAGTGGAGCTTCAAGCATCCGCGCCCCGAAGACTTCGTGCGCATCGCCGAGCGCGAGTCAGGCATGGTGCTCGACTGGTACCACGACCAGTGGATCAACACCACCAAGTACCCCGACGTGGGCATCGACAGCGTGTGGAGCGACCAGCGCGCCCTCACCTTTGTGCGCCTCGAGCGCCGCGGAACCATGGCCCTGCCCGTCGAGGTCAAGGTCACGTTCGAAAGCGGAGCGAGCATGACCTATACGTTGCCCCTCCTGGAACAGCAGGGCCACAAAAAGGACCCGCTCCTCGTGCTCGCCGGCCCCTGGAACTACACCCAAAAGACGTTTGACCTGATGGTCGAAACGCCCCTCAAAGGCATTCGCTCCATTGAAGTCGACCCCGGACACTGGACCGCCGACGTCAACCGCGACGACAACGTGTGGCCGCAAGCAACGAGCAACTAGCTGCGGGCCACGGGCAACTCACCACGGGCCGAAGCGCCCCAATTCATTCGGTTATATCCGGATTTACTTTTTTTTGCGCAACGTCGAATTGGTAAATCGCTAGATTACAGGAATTTAGTTTTTTGCATGCTCAGGCTTAGATGCGAGGCCTACTAAAGGACCAACTTCAATCCCAGCATCAACTGCGTTCCCGCCATCGGATACACCAAGTTCTCGTCGGTTCGCGCGCCGCCGTACAGGTAGCCCCACGTATAGCCGTTGGGCGCGTACGGACGGCCCAAAAGGTTGATCGCATCGAGACGCCACTCCACCGCCCCGCGGTTCCAGCGCAGCGTGGCATCGAGCGTTTGGTAGGGATTGAGCGAGCGTTCCACGGACCCCGTATTGTCGAGGAACTGACGTCCCACAGCGTGCAGGGTTGCTCGGGCGGAAATCCCCTTGCGCTGCCATTCCGCCCAAGCGTTGCCCATCGTTTCAGGCGAGAGGGCAATGGGGGTATTTGTGTACGTCGTGCGGACCTCACTAAAGTCAGCGTAGTCGTACATCACTTCTTCAAAGGCGGAGATGCGGTTGCGGCTCAGGGTGCTGTTGGCCCCGAGCTTCCACGCGGCCGAAGGAGACCAAACGGCCGCCAACTCCAGGCCTCTGCGGTGGCTGCGGTCGACATTCGTGCGGACCAAAGCCCCGACGTCGTTGAGGGCGCCGGTTGGCACGAGTTGGTCCTTGTACTCCATGAGGTACACGTTGGCTTCGGCCCAAAAGCGATCCGCGCGCTTCTCAATGCCGAACTCAAAATCCGTTACTCGTTCAGGCCGCGGAGCCACCGCATTATCAATAAAGTCCGAACGAATCGGCTCGCGGTGTGCTTGCGCTGCCGAAGCGCGCACCGTCCAATCGCGGGCTTGGTACGAAACCCCCGCTTTAGGGTTAAAAAACAGGTAGGACGCGTCAAAATCGTAGGCGTTTTGGTCCACGTCTTTTCCTACGCCTTCGTAGTCAATTTGGCGAACCTGAAGGTCGCCCATGTAGGTCCACGGACCAAAGTTCCACTCCGCGCGGCCGAAGTACGCGGCGTCGTACTTCAGACTTGAACCCTCGTAAAACCGATGATCCTGCGCTGAAAGGGTGCCTACAGGAATACCCTCTTCGGTTATGCTCCCGTCGAGTCCGCCCAACGGATTGTAGCGGAGCCAGGGCAACGTTCCGTAGTGAAGCCCGTCGTAAACCTGATCCTGCATGCCTGCCGCCAATCGAAAGTGCTCCCCGCGGTACTGAAGCGAAGTCGTTCCTCCGAAGCTTCCGTTGTCCAGCCAGCGCCGCCGAACGCCTTCGGTCCCCATGAGTTCCATGTTGCCGATGGGAACATTGGGCAAACCCAGCGAAGCAAACGACATAAACGGCCGGTACTGCTCAAAGTAGCCTTTACCCGTAACCACGGCCACGGTTTGCGTCAGGTGCCAGCGTGGACTGATGATCCACGTCATCAAACTCTGGTAGTGACGCTGGGTGTACTGATCAATTTCATTCGCATAGCGGTAGAAGTTGTAGGTCGCGCTTCCGCTTTCGACCAAGTTGGCGGAGTCTGCGCCTCCAATGCCGTTTCGGCTGAGGTAATCCAGAACTCCCTGCTCGTCGCCGCGGAACTTAGCTTCAGGAATGCCGTACCAGGCCTGCTGAGTGCGCTCGCTACCGGCAAAATGGACCAAGCGCCAGGTGAAGGCCGGAAGGCGGTACTGGGCGCCAAACAGATAGCTCTTGAGTTGGCTGCCTGAGCGGTCTACAAAACCGTCGCTGCGCATCGCGGTCGCCCGCCCGGTGGTCGACCAGCGCTTCTTGGGTCCGATGCGGCCGCTGTGGAAGGCATAGCTAATGCGCGCTGAATTGAACGAGCCGTAGTTGGCCGTAAGGGCGTGGCTTGCCGTGTCGTCGGGCACGCCCACCTCGAACGAGAGCGAAGCCCCAAAGGCTCCGCTGCCCAAAGTCGAGGTGCCCACCCCGCGCTGCACCACCAAGGAATTGGCGTTCAGTCCCAGGTCGGGGGTATTTACCCAAAACACCCCGTGCGATTCGGGGTCGTTCAGCGCAACGTTGTTGACCGTTACGTTGATTCGCGTCTGGTCCATGCCGCGAAAGCGCAAGTACGTGTAGCCAAACCCGTTGCCGGCGTCGCTGGCCGCGGTAAATGAAGGAAGTCCCTGAAGTAAAAACGGCACGTCGCGCCCCGCATTCTGCTTGGCCAAGTCCGCGGGTTTTAGCCGAATCTGGGGCATGGGAATGCGGGCGCTTGGGCGGCTGGCCACCAGCGAAACCTCATTGAGTACCTGTGTTTTGACGGTGTCAGACCCCGCCGGCGTTTCGGCTGCCCGAATCCACTGGGCGGTTGCGGGCGTCAACGAAAAGCCCAGCATCAGGACAAAAATGGAACGTTGGTTCATCGTGCACGGTTTTTTAAATCGGTTCTCGTGCACAGAAATGCCCGCACGCTGAGGGTGCGGCTTCGCGACTTCCTTGGCGGCATTACCCGCCCAGGTTCTAGGGTATTATCTCAGCCGGTTCTCATCGCCGGCACCCCTGTGCTTCGCCAAAGGTAACACGCCAAATGCTTCAAGTGTTCGAAGTGCGCTCGCTTTTCGCGCGGAACCCTGACCTGAAACCACCGCAATTGTTTTTTTATTTAATTCTAATTCATTCTTGTATAATTCAAAGTGTCGCTGGCGGTCGGACTCTTTGGGGTGCTCGCGCAGGGGATCCTCGGTCCAAGCGAGGTCGGGAGCGCAAAGGAGGTAGAGGTCGCCTTTGAGGGGCATGGCCTCCAAATCGGGGTGGAGGCGGCCGTACTTTTCGCGGAACCAAATGCGGTGCGTCAGCACGTCCGTGTCCTCCACCACGATCTCGGGGCAGCTTGCAGCCACCCCTTCGCCACGTTCCTTTTGAAGGTGGGCCATTTTAACCACGTCCTCGGGCGCGTAGTCGTTGCCGTGTTCGCTCAAGTATTCTCGGGCGATTTCGGGGGTCCACAAGGTGCGGAATTCTCGGGCAAGCTGCGCTGCCAGCTGGGTTTTTCCCGCACTTTCGGGGCCGGTAAGGACGACGCGCAGCGGTTGGCGTACGGCCACCACCACCTGATCTGCGCCCATGGGAAACGCTTCAAGTGCGTAGCGTTCGCCGCCTCGGGTGCACAGGGCTTCCCGGTGCGACCGGACGTCGATTTCCTTCTTCCAGTCGAGCCCTTTGATTCCGGCCGCCTTATACACGGCTTCTTTGGCGCCCCAAACCGTCGCACGGTCGAGTTCCGCTACTTCGCGTTCCGAAGCCACTCGAGCGATTACTCGTTCGAGTTGGGCGCGCGGAGCTTCCACGTCAATCCCCACCGGCACGAGGGGATGGTAGGCCGCGACCGCCCAATCCCCGCCGTGCGACAAGCTGAGGTAGCCTTGGGGAAGAATCGGGCGCTCCCCGTCGTATGTAAGGTCGCGCACTCCGAATGAAGAGCCGTTCAAGGCCTCTGCCAGAGCGAGGCGCGCGGCGACAAAGGCAGTGCGGCGGGGACCTGGTTTTAATTCGGACCACCGCGCCAGATCTGCAGGCGAGAAAAAATCTGTGGATAAGGAGAATTTCGCCTCAAAATCAGCGGCTTGACCAAGAGAAATCCGCGCAATCACAAGGCCAAAATGACCAACTTCGGCGACTTCAGCCCCCGAATGTTCCGTATCTTTGCGCCTCCAAATAATCATTGCTATGTCTTCGACCACTGCCACGAACTACGTGCCCTACAAAGTAAAGGATATGTCCCTCGCCGATTGGGGACGCAAAGAAATTACCCTTGCCGAGGCTGAAATGCCCGGACTGATGGCCCTTCGCAAAGAGTTCGGCGCCAGCAAGCCCCTCGCCGGAGCGCGCGTGGCCGGCTGCCTCCACATGACGATTCAGACTGCGGTCCTTATCGAAACCCTCGTAGAGCTGGGTGCCGAAGTGACCTGGTCTTCGTG
>SYCM01000120.1 GCA_005786915.1 Bacteroidota bacterium
GGACGAAGATCAAAGTTTCTTAGTGCAAACAATATACGGCGTAAAGAAGAATGTACTACAGCAGAAAAAAAGAACGATGTACAAGAATTTCAGAAATGAATATGAAGTGGATAATCTAACCACGCAATATCACAAATTCAGTATTCAGCGAACGGACTCAGTAATCACTATGGAATGCGACGATGAAGTACTCATATCCATAGGGAAATCTAATAAGAGATTTAAATATTTGAAAGATCCGGTTTATTTAATGATCAACAACGGTGCATGCTGTGCGAAAGTTGATAGCGATACCGCAAACTCGATATTATATATTCGAAATCTTAGTATCCAGGAACTATGAAAGGGTTGATCTTGCTATTGGGTTTGATGTGTTTTAACCGCGAAGTCCGTGCTCAACTAAATTTATCTCAGCAATATTCAACGGGATTTGGGCAGACAGCCTTAGCGCTTCCAAAAGGGGCCAAACTGCATCAAAATTTGTGGATATTGGGAAATCACCTTGAGTATGGAATTACGAATACTACATCTATTGGATTAGGGGTGATACCAATGTATTTTAAGCAGACGGGAATACAGTTTTTTAGTGCGATAAATCTTGGCCAGACCTTTAAGTTCAATGAACGTGAATCCCTAAAATTGAGTGCTATTGGTGGCGTTAATTATTCACCGAGATTTCCAGGATTAAATGATTACGGCGGATTGATTGCTTCATATTCCCGAAAATTCTCAAGATATGATTTGAGTACCATTAGTTATGGTTATTTTGTATCATCCGTATATTATCCGCCGTTTGCACATCAAGTATCCATTAATTTTAAGCATGCTTTTAAAAATACGCGGATTGGGGTAGAGGTAAGCGCAGGTTTCAGTTGGTCGCATTCTGATTGGGGGCTTCCTGAATGGGGTACAATTTGGCATATCTATCATGCAAGACCAGCGCTGATAATCACTAAAAAATTCAGTGAGAATAATTCCCTATTTTTTGGTGCTTCAGGAATTAAACATTCGGCATACACACCAATTGATGGGGTTAAAGAATTGGTATTCGTTCGTCCCGTGTTTGGTGGCGCCCATTACTTTTAGTTGATAGAATCGCTGAGACTTATCGAGAAGTCTTTCATGCGTTGGTGTGGTCTCAACATCTTGGGCCTTGAAGTTTTTGTGAAATATTTGAGTTGCTGGCAGCCCGTAGCTAGCTACCGAGTTTGCGCGCCACCATAATCCCGTCCCTAAACGGCAAAAGCTGGTGCTCCACCCGCGGGTCGGCGGCCACGTGCGCATTGTAGGCGCGCAGCGCATCGGTTTCGTGGTCGTGCACGCTGGGGTCGGCTACTTTTCCGCTCCAAAGCACGTTGTCGGCGAGAATGAGTCCGCCCGGACGCACCCGGTCCACCACCATTTCGTAGTAGGTGAGGTAGTTCTCCTTATCGGCATCCAAAAAAACGAGGTCCCAGGTTTCGTCGAACTGCGGAATCAGCTCGCGCGCGTCGCCCACCTTGAAATCCAGCTGCGCAGCATACGGCGAGTCGGCAAAATACCCGCGCACCCGAGTCTCCAGCTCGGCGTTCACGTCCAGGGTCACCAAACGGCCGTCGGGCAAAAGGCCTTCGGCCAGGCACAGCGCGGAATACCCCGTGTAGGTCCCCACCTCCAAAATGCGGCGCGGACCCACCATCTTGCTGATCAGGCTCAAAAACCGACCCTGCTGGTGCCCGCTGCACATGCGCGGCATGAGCACCTGCTGCCAGGTTTCGCGCTCAATTCGCTCGAGAAGGGGCGAGGGTGGCGCCGTAAAAAGTCCGGCGTAGTCGTCGATTTCGGGAGGCAAAAATTCCATGGGCCGTTACTCAGAAAGCGTCCCAAGGTAGCGCAAACGGCTGATCCCCGCGGGATCAAACATGCGTTCAGCCACGTCGCGAAGCTGCGCCACCGTCAGCGAATTCACCTTGGTCACCAGTTCGTCAAAGCGGTCGATGCGGTCGTACACCAACAGCGACTTGCCCAGCCCGGTCATCAGGCCTTGTCCGCTCTCTTGGGCCAGCGCCATCTGCCCGAGCAGCTGCAGCTTGGCCTGCTCCAAGGCGCGCGGAGTCAGACCCTTGCGAAGCGCTTCCAGCTCCTTGCGAATCAGCCGTTCGGCGCGGTCGACCGTCTCGAGGTCGGTGCCCGCATAAACGCCCCAATGCCCGCCGTCGGCGTAGGCGTTGATGAAGCTTTCGATCTGGTACGCGATGCCGTGGCGCTCGCGAATATTCATATTCAACCGGCTGTTCATGGCGGGGCCGCCGAGCACGTTGTTCAGCAAAACGGCCGCCGTGTAGTCGTCCTCGTGCACCGACGGAGCCTCTCCGCCCAGCACCAAATGGCTCTGGTTGATCTCCTTGTGCACGCTGACGTCGAAGCGCGCGGGCTTGGGCGCGACCACGCGCAGGGGCGCGGAGCCTCCGGCGGTCCAGGTTCCGCCAAATTCCTCGGCGAGCCGCGCGAAGCGGGCCACAGAAATTCCGCCCACCGAACTCAGCACCGCATGCTCGGGCCGGTACAGCGCCCCGATGAAGCGAAGCACGTCGGAACGCTCAAAGCGCGAAACCGTCTCGCGGCGGCCCAAAATGTTCATGCCCAGCGGATGGTCGGGGTAGAGCAGCGCGTCGAACTCGTCAAACAGCGCCTCCGAAGGATTGTCCTTGTAGCCGTCCATCTCGTCGAGAATCACCTCGCGCTCCTTGGGCACCTCGCGCTCCGGAATCGACGCGTGCTGGACAATGTCAAACAGCAGCTCCATGGCGCGGCGGTAGTGCTCCACCATAAAGCTGGCATACAGCAGCGTGTCTTCCTTGCCCGTGTAGGCGTTTAACTCGCCGCCCACGCCTTCCAAACGGCTCAGCACGTGAAACGCTTTGCGGCGGGCCGTGCCCTTAAAAATCAAGTGCTCGGTAAAGTGGGCGAGGCCCTCGTCGTCGCGGGTTTCGTCGCGAGAACCCGCCTTGAGGTGCAGGCCAATGTGGCCCGTGGGCGACGCGGTGGGCTGGTGCACCCAACGCAGGCCGTTGGGAAGGGTGGCGACCACAAAGTCGGGTCGGCTCGGCGCTCCCATGCTACAAACTCGGTGGGGTAACGGGGCCTTGAAAGGACGCTACGGTGCGCAGCAGCGTGCGAAAGGCGAGGGCTTTTTGGCCAAACTTCGCGGCGGACTTGGCCTGAAGTCCCGGCGCGTGAAGCTGCTGGTAGAGCTGCAGGTCTTCAGGGTCGCTAAAGCGGTACTGCGCCGCATAGGTCGTGCCGCTGTCGCCCTCCACCAGGACCTCGTGCAGGGTGGCGTCGACAAACATCCCGGTGGCGAGTACCTCGGGAATGTGTTCCGTCCGCATCCATTCCACCCAGGCCTCGTGCACGGAGTCGTCTACGCTGATCGTTACGTTGTAGGTGTACATCGCTTACTTTCCCGCGGAATCCCAGTTGTCCCACAGCTTTTGAAAGTGCAGGTCGAGGCTGTCGTTTTGGCCGAGCACGTAGCGGACCTCGTCCAGGCGCGTGTGCAGCGTCGCCAAAAGCGGAAGCACCGCGTTTTTTTCTTCTTCTAAGGCCACGCGGACTGAGTCCTCTGAAATGAGCCGATTCGACCAGTCGTGGTGCAGGGCCTCGAGTTGGTTGCGCGACTGGACCAACTGGCCGTCCCATTGCTCGCCGCGGCGTAGCGATTCGAACTTGAACAGCGCTCGGTGGCTGTTGCGCAGCCAATCAAAGTCCACCCTAAAAATGACCTCGCGACTCGCGTCGTAGGTTTTGGTCTTGGCGACGTCGATGTGCCGTTCCATGCGGTTAAAGGCCGTCATGAATTCGGCGCTGTCGAGGGCCTGCAGCACCTCGTACGACGAATCGACCGTGGTGCGGAGCGCAGAAATTTCGTCGCCGAGGGGTCCGCGCCGACCGCAGCCCACCAAGCTGAGGGCCGCAAGGCCCAACCCCACGAGGCGAAGGCTTACTGAATCCATTCAAAACCGGTGTAGGGCACGAGCGCCTTCGGAATCCGAATGCCCTCATGCGATTGGTTGTTCTCGAGCAGCGCGGCCACCACGCGCGGCAGGGCCAGCGACGACCCGTTTAAGGTATGGGCCAAGTAGGGCTTGCCGTCGGCCTCGCTGCGGTAGCGCAGCATGAGGCGGTTCGCTTGAAACGTTTCGAAGTTGCTCACCGAACTCACTTCGAGCCAGCGGCCCTGCGCAGCCGACCACACCTCAAAGTCGTAGGTCAGGGCCGACGTAAAGCCCATGTCTCCCCCGCACAGCCGCAGCACGCGGTACGGCAGCTCTAGGGCCTGCAGCAGCCGGGCCACGTGGTCCACCATTTCGTCCAGGCGCTGGTACGACTTTTCGGGATGCTCGACGCACACGATTTCTACCTTGTCGAACTGGTGCAGGCGGTTGAGTCCGCGCACGTCTTTGCCGTACGAGCCGGCTTCGCGCCGAAAGCAGGGGCTGTAGGCCGTCAGCTTGACGGGCAGCTCGGCCTCGGGCAGAATTTCGTCGCGCAGCATGTTGGTCACCGGCACCTCGGCGGTCGGAATCGCGTAGAGCTGGTCCTCGCCCACGTGGTACATCTGGCCGTCCTTGTCGGGGAGCTGCCCTGTGCCGTATCCTGAAGCCGCGTTCACGAAGTGCGGAGGCTGCACCTCGAGGTAGCCAGCCTGGGTGTTGTAGTCCAAGAAGAACTGTATCAAGGCGCGCTGCAGTCGGGCTCCCTTGCCGGTGTAAAACGGAAACCCCGCTCCGGTCACCTTCACGCCGCGTTCAAAATCGATCAGCTTGTAGCGTTCCGCGAGGTCCCAGTGCGGAACGGCGTCCGCCGCCAGCGACCATTCGGGATTCCACTCGGCGACCACCACGTTGTCTTCGGCCGACTTGCCCGCCGGCACGCTGGTGTGGGGCATGTTGGGCAGGCGGAGGAGCTGTTCGCGCTCTTGGCCCTCGAGCTGCTCGAGCTCCGCCGCCAGCAACTGAATGCGGCCCTTGATTTCGGTCGTGCGGGCTTTGATTGAATCGGCCTCCTGCGCGCGTCCGTCGCGCATTAATCCGCCGATTTCCTTGGCCAGGCGGTTCGCTTCGGCCTGCAGGGTTTCGGTTTCGGTTTGTATGCTTCGGCGCTGCTCGTTAAGGGCGAGCAAGGCGTCTACGGCCGGCTTGGCGTCGAGGTTGCGCTTGGCCAACGCGGCGACGACGGCTTCGGGTTGGGAACGAAGTGTAGATAAACTGAGCATGGTGTTGAATACGTACAAAACTACAAACCCCCTGGCGCCGAAGCTTCAGGGGGTTAGTAAACTTAAAAGAACCGAATTAAGCCTCGCCGCCCTCTGCAAAGGGAACGACCGAAACGTAGCTCTTATTTCCGGCTTTCTTTTGGAACTCCACGATTCCCTCGCTCAGGGCGAAGAGCGTGTGGTCCTTGCCAATCCCCACGTTGGTACCGGGATTGTGTTGGGTACCGCGCTGGCGAACGATGATGGAACCGGCCGCAGCGGGTTGACCACCAAAGATTTTCACACCCAGTCGCTTCGAAGCTGACTCGCGTCCGTTCTTGGAACTACCTACACCTTTCTTGTGTGCCATGGTCTGATCAAATTATTCGGCAGCCTCAGTTTTGGCCGCCTTGGTGGTTTTCTTTTTGGGCTCTGCAGCTACCTCTTCGGTGGCTTCAACTTTTTTCGCAGTCGCTTTCTTCTTCGCGCCCGACAAGCTGATGTCGGTGACCACGATTTGGCTAAGGGCTTGGCGGTGACCGTTTTTCTTTTCGTAGCCCTTGCGGCGCTTCTTTTTAAACACGATCACTTTGTCACCTTGGAGGTGCTTGAGAAGGGTAGCGGTTACTACTGCTCCTTCGATAACGGGGGCGCCAACGCTTACGGTTCCGTGGTCGTCAGCCAGCAGAACGCGGTCGAATGAAATCGACTCGCCTTCTTGGCCTGCCAAGCGGTTCACGTACACGCGCTGATCTTTTTGCACTTTGTACTGCAGCCCTGCTATTTCTACAATTGCGTACATAACGAATTTTCTTAGGGGCTGCAAAGATAGGATAAAATCTTTGACTTCGATTGGTAGTGGTCCCAAACAATTTCCTCCTCCCTTGGTAAGATTCTTGGACGGCATTGCAACTAACCCCTTCGTATCTTCGACCTCCTTTACCAAAAACCGACATGAAGCATTCCTTTTTCGGACTCGCACTCGTCTACGCTGCACTGGCCCAGCCGCTGAGCGCACAGATTAAGTACGAATCCTACGACCTGCCCAACGGCCTTCACGTAATTCTCCACCAAGACAACAGCAACCCGCTGGTGGCTGTTTCGGTCCTGTACCACGTGGGCTCCAAAGACGAAGTTCCGACCCGCACTGGATTCGCGCACTTCTTTGAGCACCTTCTCTTCGAAGGCTCCGCCAACATTGGACGCGGAGAATACATGCAGTTGATTCAGTCCAATGGCGGCGCGCTCAATGCCAACACGAGCAACGACCGTACGTTCTACTACGAAATCCTGCCCTCAAACCAACTGGAACTCGGACTCTGGATGGAATCGGAGCGCATGCTCCATGCCAAAATCGACCAAGTGGGCGTCGACACCCAGCGCGAAGTGGTCAAGGAAGAGAAGCGCCAGCGCGTCGATAACCAGCCATATGCCAGCTTCTTGGCCGAAATGTTCAAGCGCGCCTTCAAACAGCACAACTACCGTTGGGTTCCGATTGGCTCGATGGAAGACCTGAACGCCGCCAAACTCGACGAATTCATGGCCTTCTACCAAAAGTACTACATCCCCAACAACGCGACCCTCTCGATTGCGGGCGACATCGACGTGGCCCAAACCAAGGCCTTAATTCAGAAGTACTTTTCGGACATCCCCAAAGGACCTGCGGTGCAGCGTCCCAGTGCCTACGAGCCCCCGCTCGGTGGAGAAGTGGTCGACACCATTTACGACAACATTCAAATTCCGGCCGTTTTTGCTGGCTACCGCATGGTAAGCGAAACGCACCCCGACGCCTACGCCCTCCAGATGCTGACCACCGCCCTGAGCGACGGTCCGAGCTCGAGGTTCTCCAAGCGCATGGTCGACCAGGATCAAAGCGCCCTCCAGGTGGCTGCCTTTCCGTTTGCCATGGAGCACCACGGCGTGTTCATCGCCCTGGCCCTCGCCAACGGAGCCACGAGCACTGGCGCACTCATGACGACCATGGAAGAAGAGATTTCCAAAATGCAAAACGAGCCCCTGAGCGAGAAGGAATTCACCAAGCTGCTCAACAAAGTCGAGTCGGAGTTCGTGACGCGCAACTCCAGCGTGGCCGGAATCGCCGAGAACCTCGCCAACTTCCACGTGTACTTCGGCGACGCCAACCTGGTCAACACCGAAATCGAGCGGTACCGCAAGGTCACTCCAGCCGACATTCAGCGCGTGGCTAAGACCTACCTCAAGCCCGAAAACCGCGTCGTCCTTCACTACCTGCCCCAATCCGCTCAGTAAGCCATGAAACGTATTCTAATTGCCCTTTCGCTCGCGGCCTCGGTGGCAGCCAGCGCCCAGCTTGACCGCAGCATTCGCCCACAGGCGGCCCCTGCCCGCACCCCGACCATCGCCCAATACCAAAAGTTTCAGCTGAAAAACGGCATGACGGTGCTGTTGGTCGAAGACCACAAACTGCCGCGACTGGGGCTCACCCTTTCGCTGGACCTCGGTGAGGTGTACGAGGGACCCAAAGCAGGCACCTTGAGTCTGTTGGGCGACCTGCTATCAGAAGGCACTAAAACCTACAGCAAAGAGGCCCTCGACGAAAAGGTGGACTTCATCGGAGCTCGATTGGGTACCGGCGGAAGTCAAGTGAACGCCGGCGGTCTGAGCAAGTACGCCGAGGACCTCTTTGTCCTCGCGGCCGAAGTGGCGCAGCGCCCGACCCTTCCGCAGCCCGGATTTGATAAAATCAAAGAGCGCACGATTTCGGGTTTGAAGAGCCAAAAAGACGACCCCGCGGCCATTCAAACGAACATCTTCAATGCGCGCGCCTTCGGACCCCAGCACCCGAGCGGCGAGTTGATTACCGAAACCAGTGTGTCCCAAATCACCTTGGCCGACTGCAAGAAGGCGTACCAAACCTACTGGAAGCCCAACGTCGCAACCCTGACTATTGTCGGAGATATCGATCTGGCCCGCGCCAAGGCCCTCGCTGAAGCCCACTTCGGAGGATGGAAGGGTGCCTTTACCAAGAAGGCTACGTTTCCGGCGCCGACTGACCTCACCGGGGTGCGCATCCAAATTGCGAACCGTCCGTCGAGCGTTCAGTCCAACATCCAAATTGGTAATACGATTCAGCTTCCGGTGGGCCACCCCGACCTCGAAGCCCTGCGCGTGATGAACGAGGTGCTCGGCGCCGGTTCAGCTGGTCGCCTCTTCCGCAACCTTCGCGAGGACAAGGCCTACACCTACGGTGCGTACTCTTCATTCGGAACCTCGCGCTTCACCAGCATCATCGAGGCGTCCGCCGAAGTGCGCAACGCCGTTACCGACAGCGCCGTGGAGCAGTTCCTACTCGAAATCAACCGTATCCGCACCGAGTCGGTGGGTGCCGAAGAACTTCGCTCCGCCAAAAACAACCTGGCCGGCGGGTTTGGCCGCTCCCTTGAGCGCCCCGAAACCGTGGCGAGTATGGCCGGTAATACGCTGCTGTACCAACTGCCCGCGGACTACTACAACGGCTACCTCACCCGCCTCGAGGCCGTCACGGCCCAAGACGTGCAGCGCGTGGCTCAAAAGTACTGGAAGGCCGACAAGCTGCTCATCAGCATCGTGGGCAAGGCGGCGGACATCGCCAAGCCCCTCGAGCGCCTCGGCTACCCCATTAGCTATGTCGATTTTGAAGGTAAGCCGGCCGAAGCCCCAAAATTCGACGCGGTACCCGCAGGGCTCACCGCCAAGGCGGTAGTGGAGTCCGCGCTCAAAGCCATGGGCGGAGTCGAGCGCATCAACGCCCTGAAGTCGGTGGCCTGGACGCAAGAGGCGAGCATCATGGGAATCACCATCAAGTCGGAGGTTGCGTTCACGGCTCCCAATACCCTGGTGCAAAAGCAAACTTCACCGATGGGTACGAACGAAACGCGCTACGAGGGCAATAACGTGACGGTTGTTGCCAACGGCAAGGTTAAGGAATTGAGTGCAGAAGAGAAGTCTTCGATGATGGCGGACCGCTATCTGATCGATGAGCTTGGACTGCTCGAACGCGCCGACCTCAAGCTTCAGGGAAGCAAGGTTGACGTCGACGGCGTACCCTGCTACGCACTCGAAATCCCTCAGGCTAAGGGCGATCCGGTCGTTAAGTTTTACAGCATCGCCACCGGCCTAAGGGTGCGCGAGGCCCGAACGCAAGAAGGGCCGCAAGGAAAGGCCGTAGTCAATGTGGACTACCGCGACTACCGCGAGGTTGGGGGAGTGCTCTTTCCCCACGAGTCCAAATTGCCGCTGCAGCCGGGTATGGACCTCGTGTTCAAAACCGTATCGCTGGACGTCAAGTAAGGCGCCACGCTTCGGAGCGATCCGCAACCGCAAAGCCACCAGCTCCCGGGCTGGTGGCTTTTTTATGCCTTTTTGTTGACCAGGTAGACCCCGAGAACGATGGCGGCCATTCCCCCATAGTGGTGGACGAGAATGGTTTCGCCCATACCCACGCCCCAAGCAAGGGCCACCACCGGAATCAGGTAGGTCGTCGACGCCGCCATCAATGGCGTAGTTAGGGCAATCAGTCGGTTGAATAGCACGGTGGCGATGCCGGTCCCCACGATGCCCAAAAATGCAAGGGCGGCGATGGCTGACCGGAAATGTTCCATGCGCACGGTGTTCCAAACTTCGGTAGCGCCTAATATTCCCAGCGACATCGGCACGGTCAGCAGCATGACAAATAGGGTAATTCCGCGCGGCGACAAATGGCCCAGTTTCGAGCCGATCGTGTTGATGCTAACCCCATAAAAGGCCGCCGCCAAAATGGCCAAAAGCAGATAGGTCGCATCGACTTCTTGGCCCGGAACCACCGCGCGCCACGGACTAATCAGCAGCACGGCCCCTAGCAACCCCAGGGCGACCCCCCAAACTTGAATGCGGCGAAGCGTCCGCCCAAAGGCCAGCACCCCGACCAGCAGGGCAAAAACGGGCGTCATTGCATTGGCCACCCCCACGACGCCTGAAGGAACGTGGGCCACGGCAATGGGAAAAAGGATGTAAGGAAGCGAATTGCCCATCAGCGCAACCACCAGCAGCGGAACCAGGTCGGCGCGGCGGAACTCTCCAAAATGATTGCGCGCGATGACGAGCACGGCGGCGGCAGCAAACAGCAAGCGCATGGCGCCGATTTGAATGGCTTCAAAGCTTTGAAGCGCAATCTTCATCAGCATGAAGGAGGAACCCCAGACCAAAACGAGTCCGATAAAAAGCCCCCAGGCCAGGCCAGAACGATTCATGAGGCGGCAAAGGTACGCTACCTTTAATGCCATGAATGCACGGCTCGTTTCGGCTCCTTGGTTGCTCCGCTTTCTTCGTTGGTCCATCGTCCTTAACCTGCTGGTGATGCTGGCTGGGTCGGTCGTGCGCATGACCGGATCGGGCATGGGCTGCCCCGACTGGCCCAAGTGCTTTGGCCTGGCGATTCCGCCCACCCGTGCGGAGCAGGTGACCTGGTCGCCCACAACGGCCTACCAAAACGGCCAAATGGTCCTGCACGACGGGGCGCTTTGGGTGGCGCAGGCCGACCACGCGCCACAGCCCGAATTCTCCGAGGAGCGGTGGGTCAAGTACACGCGCCACAGCTACGCGGTGTTCAACCCGGTGCATACGTGGATCGAGTTCCTCAATCGGCTGCTCGGCGTGCTGCTGGGGATTCCCGTGGTGCTTGCGGCCGCGGCGAGCTTGACGTATGTGCGCAGCCACCCCTGGTGGTTCGTCACCATGCTCGGCGTCCTCGCCACCCTGGCTTTTGAGGCCTGGCTGGGCAAAGTGGTGGTCGACGGCAACTTGGTTCCGCACCACATTACCTACCACATGCTCGGAGCCTACGTCCTGCTTGCGCTGCTGACGGTGCTGTTCCGCAACGTGCACAGCCTTGCGGAACAGAACTTATGGCGGGCGGAACCGCCGGCCGCGCCGTCGGACCTCAAGCTGATGCTGGGCGGATTTGGCCTTTTAGCGGCCCTGCTGCTAGGGCAAACAATGCTGGGCACCGGCGTGCGCGAAGGCGTCGACGCGCTCGTGCACCAACTCGGCTTCGGGGCATCCCGCGACGGCTGGGTCGACCAGCTCGAGCCGGGTGTTTTGATTCACCGCAGCTTCAGCCTGCTGCTGCTGGCCCTCGCGTACGCGCTGTACCGCCGTTCCGCGGGCTTGGCGGGTCTTCGCGCGCGGGCGGGGTTGGTGCTGCTGATTCTGGGTACCGAGGCTGCCGTCGGCGCTGCGCTGTACTACCTGGACCTTCCGCGCGGACTTCAACCCCTCCACCTGATGTTGAGTGCCGGGGCCTGGATGATTCTGGTTGACGCGGTGGCTAAAGCCGGCCTGATGCTCCGCGCCACTCGAGCGTCTCGAGGTAGCGCGTGAATTCGCCCTCAAAAAACTGATGCACCGGCGCTAAGCTGTCGGCGTTGGGGTGGGCGTACACGTACAGGGCTCCACGCACAAAGTGCTGCGCGCTGTCGGTAGCATAAAACTGAAGGCCGCTGGCCGCGTTGCCCCCGATGCGGAACAGGATGCCGTACACCTTGAGGGAGTCGTTCACGTACACCATCTGGCTCATACCGTCGGCGGCGACGCTGTGCTTCATGGCGAGCTCGTGGGCGTCGTCGATGAGCTGCGGAAGGTTGCCGCGAACGGGTAAGTAGGTGAACTGAACGCGTCCCTGGCAAAACGGGTACACTAGGTCGCCCCATCCGGCCTGCTGCTGGGTTTCCCAATGGGCGTTGGGGTGGTGCACGAAGCGAAATGCGACCGGAGCCTCAAGTGCTATTCCCTCGCCTGCGGGCACTTCGATGCGGGGATATCCCTTGGGTTTCGGAACCAACGCCGAATCGGGCCAAAACACCAACGCGGCCAGCCCCAGCGCCGCGCCGCCCCCCACGGCCCAAAGCGCGTGGCTAATTTTCATTGCGAATCACTTTAACGCGAACAATGCGGCGGCGGTCGCAGGCTTCCACCGTCCAAGTCAGGGGCCCGTTGGTGAGGGTTTCGCCTTTGTGCGGCATGCGCCCCAGCTGCTCCAAAATCAATCCGGCCAGGGTGTCGGCTTCGCCGCGCTCAAGTTCCTCGGGCGCAATGTCCATGGTGCGGAGGACGTCATGCAGCGGAGTCCGCGCCTCAAACACAAAAGTGCGCTCGTCGAGCTGGGTGTGGGTCTGCTCTTCGGTGTCGAACTCGTCGTTGATTTCGCCCACAATCTCTTCCATGACGTCTTCCAAAGTCACCACGCCCGAAACGCCACCGTACTCGTCGACCACCACGGCCATATGCATCTTTTTGGCTCTGAAGTCGCCCAAAAGGTCGTCGATCTTCATGTTTTCGGAAGCAAACATCGCCGGGCGAATCAAGTGCTGCCAGGACGATGACGCCTCTGAACCGAGCATGGGCAGGAGGTCCTTGGAGTGCAAAATGCCGATGATGCGGTCCCGTTGGTCCTGATACACGGGGAGCCGCGAATACCCGCTTTCGGTCACCACCTTGAGTACCTCGTTGAGGCTCAAGTCCGAGCCGAGGTCCACCAAGTCCTGACGGGGCGTGCAGATCTGCTTGATGCTGGTCGAACCGAAGCGCACAATTTCACGTAGCCATTTTTTCTGCTGGGTATTGGTCGCGCTGCTGTCGGTCAGCTTCAGTGCTTCTTCGAGCTGTGCCACGGTCACGGTCGAAGACTTAGTTCCGCCCTTGCTGAGGGCGCGCGAGGTGAACATTAAGCTCTTGGCCAAAGGCCGAGCCGCTGCCATCGCCGCACGAACAATGGGTGCCATGGCCAAACTCACTGCAATCCGTTTTTGATTGGAAAGCGATTTAGGCATGACTTCGCCAAACAAGAGCAGTATTGCCGTTACCAAGCCGGTTTCGAGCAGGGCCCGGAGCCAATCCATCATGCCCTCGCTGATCGCTTGACCGATCCAAAGCCCCCACACCAGGACAAAGGCTAGGTTGAAGAAGTTATTCCAAATGAGTAACGTGGCGAGGAGCGATTCCGGATGGCGGCAAAGTTCAAGTACGTTGGAACCGCCGTTACGCCGCTCGAGTTCGTCTTTTTCGCTTGGACTGAGGGCAAAAAACGCAACCTCTGAAGCCGAAGCCATGAAGGATCCCGCGAGCAAGAGCACGAGTATGATCCACGTCAACGCGGTGTCGCCCGCGTCGATGGTTAAGAAGGAAAAACTCGGTAACGGGTCAGGGTCCAAAACGATGCAGTAGGTTCAACAGCAAGGCTTAGAACTGGTCGTCGCCTTCGTAGTCGTCGTCTTCGCTCATGAACGACGAGTTGGCTTGGTTGCTGCGGTAGCCGCCGCTTCCGTTGCTGCTTCCGCCTTTGCGGGGCGCGCCGTATTCTTCTTCGCGACCGCGCATCGGGTTGGGGCCGAGCATGGTCATCGAGTCTGCCGAAATTTCAATATTGTAGCGGGTCTGGTTGTGTTCGTCCGTCCATTGGCGCGAGCGGATTTTCCCTTCGATGAACACCTTGTCGCCCTTGTGCAGGAAGCGTTCGCAGACTTCGGCCAATCGCGGACTCCGCACCACAATCGTGTGCCATTCCGTGTTTTCTTTTCGGTTTCCGTCGCGGTCCGTGAAATTCTCGGTCGTCGCGATGGGGAACTTTACCAGCATTCCCCCATTTTCAAAACGGCGCACTTCGGGATCTTTACCCAGGTTGCCGATCAGCATGACTTTATTTAGAGTACCTGCCATGGATATACGTGTACATTATTAACGATGCAGTCAAATGTACGCGAATTTGTGCATCCAATGCACAAAGGCCTGAGGCATGCCGCGCGACGACCATTCCTCGAAGCGGAGCCAGTGGCTGAAGGCGGCAAAGTCCCTAGGAACCCGGTACACGTGCAGCCTTAACTTGCGGTGGCTCAGGCGATGTTCCACCACGTCGGCGGTCCAACCTTCGGGTGCGCCCTGCAGCAAAATCGGGGCATAAAGGCCCGACCAAATTCCCTTTTCGGGGCGCTTGATCAGGCCAAAACGGCCGTCTTCATAGCCCACGGCAAAATGCCAGTCTTCCTCGCGCACTCGAATTGCACGGCGCTTGATCGGGAGTTCCGCGGCGCTTCCATTGGCGCGGGCGGCGCAAAATTCCGCCAAAGGGCACTCGGCGCATCGAGGCGTACGCGGAACGCACACGGCCTGCGCAAGGTCCATCACCGCTTGGTTGAAGTCGCCCGGTCGGTCAGCGGGCAGCAGGCTCGCTGCGAATTCTGCGATGAACGCTTTGCTCGCCGCGGTGTCAATGGGTTCGCGCCAGTCGGCCCACCGGGCGTACACTCGATAGGCGTTTCCGTCTAATGCGGGGACCGCCTCGCCGTTAAGAATGGAAGCCAGCGCGCCGGCCGTGTAGGGCCCGACCCCAGGCAACTTTAGCCAATCCAGGTAGCCGGTGGGCCACCCGTTTTGGTCCACGTAGCGCGCGGCCCGGTGGAGCAGATCCGCCCGCCGGTAGTAGCCTAGACCGCTCCAAAGGCCTTTAACCAATTCGGGTTCAGCCCGAGCCAAGTCCGCCACGGTTGGCAGCTCGCGCATAAATCGCTCCCAAAACGGAAGGCCCTGATCTACCCGCGTTTGCTGTAGAATAATTTCGCTCAACCAAATGGCATAGGGATTGCGCTCCCTACGCCAAGGCAAAGGGCGTCCGTGCTGGTCGTACCACCGCAAGAGAATTTGCGCGAACGCGCTATTTTGAGTTGGTCGGTGCTTCAATGGGGACTATCTTTGCGCCCGCTAAAATAGGCTTCCTTTGAGCCTTTGACTTAAACGTTTATACCGTCAAAATCATGACAAAAGCAGATATCGTATCTCGTATTGCCGACCGCACTGGCATGGAAAAAGCAGACGTCCTCGCCGTAGTTGAGGGCTTCATGCGTGAAGTAAAAGGTGGCATGGAGTCAGGAGACAACGTGTACCTCCGCGGATTTGGCAGCTTTGTGCTGAAAAAGCGCGCTCAAAAGACGGGACGCAACATTTCGAAGAACACCACCTTGGTGATTCCTGCACACTACATTCCTTCATTCAAGCCGGCCAAGACCTTCGCAGATTCTGTGAAGAAGCAGGTGCCGGTGAAGTAATTCACGCTCCATCCTCCACGAAATGAACCGTACGGTATGGATTGCAGCTTCCGCCATTGTCCTAGGGGCATTGGTTTTTTTGCTGTTGCCTACCTCGCCGGCTTCGACTTCCACCGAAGTTGAGTCCGCGGCGCTAAGCCCTTTGGACGCCAAAGTACGCGAAGCGGTTCGCCTCATTCAGGAGGGCACTGGGAATCCCATGGAGGCTATCACCTTGCTTCGCGAGGTGGTCGAAGAGGATCCCAAACACCGAGATGGTTTGTTTCATCTCGGTGAGTTTTCGCGCATGTCTGGGCAACTGGACCGAGCATTAGACCGATATGCGAGCATACTGGAGTACTACCCAAGCGACCACGAGGCCGCTGCACGGTATGCCGAGACACTCGCCGACTTAGGTCGCCGTGACGAAGCCCAACAATTTGTGGCAAAGTACCTCGCGGATCACCCTGATGCTGATCTGAGCTCCTTAACGCAGCTGCGCGATTCCTGGAACGAGGGGGATGCTGAGGCACCCGCCGTGTCCGAATCTGTATTATAAACTTTTAAACGACTTAGTTATGCCAAGCGGAAAGAAACGCAAGCGCCATAAGATGGCCACCCACAAACGCAAAAAGCGCCTTCGTAAGAATCGCCACAAAAAGAAATAAAGGCTGAATCATGCGTACCGAACTGATTATTCAAGCCAGTGAATCGGACGCCATCATCGCCTTACTTCAAGACGGTCGCTTGACCGAACTCGTCGCTGAAAACGAGCAACAGCAGTTTTCAGTGGGCGACGTGTACCTCGGGGTGGTGCGCAAGTTAGCGCCGAGCCTCAATGCGGCTTTTGTAGATGTGGGTTACGAGAAGGATTCCTTCTTGCACTACCACGATCTGGGCCCCCAGATTCCGACCTGGCAAAACTACCTAAAACGGGTTCGCCAGAGCAAGTACACTTCAGACCTGTCTGAAGTCGAAATCCTTCCCGAAATCGAGAAGGACGGAAGCATGGAGGTGCTCCTTAAGCCGGGCGATGAGGTGCTGGTTCAAATCACGAAGGAACCTATTTCGACCAAGGGTCCAAGGGTTACTTCGGATATCTCTATAGCGGGCCGATTTATCGTGCTCGTTCCGTTTAACGGACGGATTTCGGTCTCGCAAAAGATCCGAGACCGCAAAGAACGAGAGCGCCTGCGCAAGCTGGTGCAAAGCATACTCCCCAACGGATTTGGCGTCATCGTGCGCACCGTAGCGGAGGGAGTTACGCAAGAAGACATCGAAGCAGACCTCAACGACCTCATCAGCCGTTGGAAGACGCTGTACCGCAACGTCCGCGGCGCTAAGCCCAAGAAGTGTGTGCTTCGCGAGATGGACCGCGCGTCGGCCTACCTGCGCGACGTCTTCAATGACAGCTTTGACCAAATCGTAGTCGATCACGAGGCCCTCTACGACGACATTAAAGGCTACGTGGAGGCAATCGCTCCGGAGCGGGCTAACATCGTCAAGCTGCACACGTCGGCCGTGCCGGTATTCCAGCATTACGGAGTGGATCGTCAAGTGAAGAGCGCATTTGGTCGTACGGTAAATATGGGCAAAGGGACCTATTTGGTCGTGGAGCACACTGAGGCCATGCACGTCATTGACGTCAACTCGGGCAACCGTTCGGGCAAGGGCGAGAGCCAAGAGGACCACGCCCTCGCGGTCAACCTGATGGCTGCTGAAGAGATTGCGCGCCAGCTTCGTTTGCGCGACATGGGCGGAATCATTTGCGTAGACTTTATCGATATGGGTAAGGGCGAACACCGCCGCGAGCTGTTCGAAAAGCTGAAGGAATTGATGGCGAGCGACCGCGCCCGCCACAAAATTTTGCCGCCGTCGAAGTTTGGTTTGGTTGAAATCACGCGCCAGCGCGTGCGCCCAGCTCAGGCCATCGAGACCAAGGAGGAGAACCCTGACGCCTTGATAGACGCCCCGATCACGCTCATTGACGCGCTCCAGCATAAGTTCGAGCAAATCACGGCGGGTCGCAAGCAGAAAAGTAAATCTGAAACCATTTACCTGCACGTGCATCCCTTTTTGGCGGCGTACCTCAAGCAGGGCTGGTTTTGGCAGACCCATGAATTTAAGTGGTCGCGCATTACCGGTCAAAAGCTGAAAGTGGTCTCTCGGGACGCGTTCAAAATGCTGGAGTACCGCTTTGCCGACGCCGAGGGTAAAAAAATCGGTTAATACCTACGCTTATACTCGTTTAAGGCGGCCCGTGTTGGCCGCCTTTTTTGTTTCTTCGCAGCATGGCTTTTGCCCGCACTAAAACCTACACCCTTGACGCCGCCCGCGCGGCGATTCAGCGCTACTGCGCCTTTCAGGAGCGCTGCCAAAGCGAGGTGGCTGAGCGGCTGTATTCGATGGGCGTCCTTCCTGAGGCTCAGGCCGATTTGGTGGCCGAACTGATGGCCGACGGCTACCTCAGTGAGGAGCGGTTTGCCCGGGCCTTCGCCCGCGGAAAATTCCGCATCAAGGGCTGGGGACCGCGCAAGATTGTCCAAGGACTTCAGGCGAAGCGGGTTTCGTCGGCCTGCATCGCCGCAGGGCTCGACGAGCTGGACGCAGCCGAAATGCGGGCCTACCTCCAGCGCAAAAAAGAAGCGTTTGCCGACGAGCACGAATTTGTGCAGTGGTGCCTGCGCAAAGGATACGACCGCGGCCTGGCGCTCGAAGCCTTTCGGTCCGAAGCCTAGCGGCGCCAGCGCCCCAGGGCGCCGAACAGCAGCTCCAGTTCGGCGTCGCCGACGTCGTAGTGAAGCACCGCCCGCAGCCAGTGCCGGTCCATGGCAATGAGGCGAATTCCGGCGGCCTCGAGGTGCGCCAAAAGCGCGTCCGCGTCCGCTCCCTCGACCAGCCGAAACAGGACCATGTTGGTTGCAGCCGGCTTGATTTCGGCGACGTAGTCGAGCTCATTCATGAACGCGGCCAAGCGCGCTGCCCGGGCGTGGTCCTCGGCGAGCCGGTCGACGTGGTGTTCTAGGGCGTAGAGTCCGGCGGCCGCGAGGTAGCCCGCCTGCCGCATTCCGCCGCCCAACCGCTTGCGGATGCGCCGGGCCTCGGCGATGAAGGCCGACGAACCCAAGAGTACCGAGCCCACCGGCGCTCCGAGCCCCTTGGACAGGCAAATCGACAGGGAATCAAAGAGGCGTCCGTAGTCCTCGGGCTGCTCGCGGTCGGCGACGAGCGCGTTGAACAAACGAGCTCCGTCGAGATGGTAGCCCAGGCGGTGGGTGCGCGCAAACGCCCCCAGCTCGCGCAGGGACGTAAGGCCCATCGTGGTTCCGCCGCCTTTGTTGGACGTGTTTTCGGCCACGACGAGTCGGGTGGGGGCCGCGTGCACGTTGTCCATGGGCTGCAGCAGGGCTTCGGCGTCGTGAGCGGTCAACCGGCCGAAGTCGTCGCCGCCCACCCGCACCTGGACGCCGCTGTTGAAGGCAAGGCCTCCGCCCTCGTAGTTGTACACGTGGGCCAGCTTGCTGCAGATCAATTCATCGCCGGGCCGGGTGTGCACCTTGACGGCGATCTGGTTGGTCATCGTTCCGGAGGGGCAAAATAGTCCGGCCTCGGTGCCAAAGCGCTCGGCCAGCACGGCCTCAAGCCGTTGAACCGTGGGGTCGTCGCCCAGCACGTCGTCTCCGACGGGGGCCGAAGCCATGGCGCGGAGCATACCCTCGGTGGGCCGGGTTACGGTATCTGATCGAAAATCAGCAGTCAAGTGGTTCATAGGTTCGAAGGTAGGGGGTGGCGTACTTTTGCCGCCATGATTTCGCCCGAGAAAATTAAGGAATACCAGCAGCGCATCCACGACCTCAAAGGATACCTGCGCCTCGAAGAAAAACGCATTATGGTCGCTAACGAAGAGGAGAAGACGGGCAATCCGAGCTTTTGGGACGACCCCAAAAAGGCCGAGCTCACCATGCGCAAGATTCGCGAGCTCAAGTACTGGATTCAAGGCTACGAAGCCGTGCAGGCTCAGATGGGCGAGGTAGAGGCGTCGGTCGAATTTTACCGGGAGGGCATCATCGACGAGTCCGACGTCGACGCCGCGGTCGCCCAACTCGAGGAGCAGCTGAGCACCATGGAGTTCCGCAACATGCTCAGCGGCGAAGAAGACAAAATGAGCGCCGTCCTGCAGGTGACTGCGGGCGCGGGGGGAACGGAGTCCTGCGACTGGGCCGGAATGCTGATGCGCATGTACCTGCGCTGGGCGGAGCGCAACGGACATAAAGTGCGCGAACTGAACTTTCAGGAGGGCGACGTGGCTGGTGTTAAGACCGTAACCCTCGAAATCGAAGGCGAATACGTTTTTGGCTACCTCAAAGGCGAGAACGGGGTGCACCGCTTGGTGCGCATCAGTCCGTTTGACTCGAACGCGCGCCGCCACACTTCGTTTGTGAGTGTGTACGTGTACCCGCTGGTCGACGACACCATCGACATTCAGGTTAACATGGCCGACATAGAGTGGGATACGTTCCGCTCCAGCGGAGCCGGCGGCCAGAACGTCAATAAGGTTGAAACGGGCGTGCGCCTGCGCCACAAGCCCTCGGGCATCGTGATCGAGAACACCGAGACGCGTTCGCAGCTTCAAAACAAAGAGAAGGCCATTCAGCTCCTCAAGTCGCGGCTCTACGAGCAGGTGATCGAAGAGCGTAACGCCAAGCGCAGCGAAATCGAGGCCGGAAAAAAGAAAATTGAGTGGGGGTCTCAGATCCGCAATTACGTGCTGCACCCCTACAAGCTCGTCAAAGACGTACGCACCGGGGTAGAGACCAGCGATCCCGATTCGGTGCTTGACGGCGAGCTCGACGCCTTCCTCAAGGCCTACTTGATGTCCGACGGCCAGGCGGCCGGCGACTTTGAGGACGACGGCCTTTAGGCCCCACGCGGTCGCTCAATCATTGCGTTTGGCGCGTTGCCCCTTTTGTACCTTCGACGCGATGCGTCGGTTGCTCCTCACCTTGATTTTGCTGTTGCTTGGCCTTGGGTCGGCGAATGGGCAGGTGCTGCCCAAACCGTCGCCCGTTATTTGGCCCAATAGCGGACAATGGCCCCGCGAAGTCCTCGCCATGGTTAACGTCGACGCGGCTCGGGTATGGATTTTGGCCGACGGACTTCGCTTTGCCGCCCGGATTCCTGGGGAGTCCGACAGCGTGGCGGTCTGGACCGAACGCTACGTGAACGCCCAAGGGGGGGTGCTCGAGCTTGAGCCCGACGGTGCCCGGACGACGTTTGTTTTGGGCCGTCATGACCCTGTGACGGTGCGGGGTTCCTCGACCGCTTGGCTGCGGGGCGTGTACCCCGGAGTGGATCTAGAGCTCCGCGTCGAGCACGGCCACCTCAAGACTTGGTGGCACGGGGCCGACCTGGAGCCGATTACGGTAGCCTTTGAGGGGGCCGAGCCCCGGCGCGCCCGACGCGATGCCTCAGTACTGGAGCTCGCGACCGCTGCCGGAGTGGCCGAACTTCGGGCTCCTTTGGCCTACACGGTCGCCAACCGGCCCGTGGCGCCCACGTGGCAGCCGCGCGGGGCCTACTGGACTTTGGCAGCTCCGGGGGCCGTTCGCATCGACCCAACCTACGTATTCAGCAGCTTCAGCGGTTCGCTCAGCGACAACTTTGGGTATACGGCGACCTACGACCTGAACGGCCGAACTTGGTTGGGCGGTATCGCGTTTGGGTCGCAGTTTCCCACTCAGAATGGGGTGCAACCCAACTTTGGCGGGGGCGGAGTCGACATGGTCTTCATGCTCTTTAACCCCAGCGGTACGGGAATCATCTCGGCGACCTACCTCGGCGGAGCAGGGCAGGAGCAGCCGCACTCCCTGAGGGTGGCCCCCAACGGGGACCTCGTGGTCAAAGGCATCACCACCTCGCTGAATTTTCCGGTTACTGCGGCCGCCTTCGATACGAGCATGGCGGTGAACACGGGCGCCGGAAGCCAAAACGGGGGCGGCGTAGTGTACCCGTCGGCCACGGATCTCGCGTTGGTCCGCCTGGATTCGACCGGTTCCGCGCTCAAGGCCTCCACCTACTATGGTCGCCTTGGTTTTGACGGAATTCAGGACCAGAGCCTTCCGCACTACGGAGACCCGGCCCGCGGCGACGTCTGGGTGAGTGCCCAAGGGGTGTGGATTGCGACCGCATCGCGTTCGCGCGGAATGGCCACTTGGCCCCTAGATACCTCGCGGAGCGGGGCGGTAGACGGCCTCCTGGCGCACTTCAGCCCCAATTTGGACAGCTTGAGGTGGGCGACCTATGTGGGCGGACCCGATTTGGACGGCTTGACTTCCTTGATTCCGACGCCCACCCCACAAGGGTTGCGCCTGGCTGTTACCGGTTGGACTCAGGGCATGGGCACGCTGCCGGGCCCCGGGGTCTTTGCCGCGCCGCTTCCCCAGAGCCAGGCATACTACGGTTTGTTTGATTTGGCCACCGGACAGCGGCTGGCCGAGACCTACCTGCAGCCGCAGTTTTGCACGTCCTATGGTTTTTTGGCGGCGCAGAATCCGGCGGGTGCTTATGCCGCGGTGGGGGATTCGGGGGCCGTGCTGCTCTCGCTGGGATTGGGCACGACCTGCACCGGCGGGGGCCTGTACGCGGGTCCGCTTGCGCCCACTTCAGGCCTGTTTCAGAATCCGAATTCGACGCAACTGCTCGTTTGGATTTCGCCCCTTGGAGACAGCATTTACCGCACGCAGTACGTGGGCAACGGCCAGCTCAACCGGCGCATTTCGCCCACCGCCCTGCAGGTCGACGACTGCGGTTCGGCCTACTTTTCGGGTTGGTTTGGGGGCTTGAACGGCGGACCCATTACCGGGCTCTACACGTCGCCCAATGCGCTTCAACCGACCACCGACGGCAAGGACTTTTACTTCCTGGTCCTTGACCGCAAGGGGGCGGCGGCCTATGCCTCCTACTTTGGCGGAACCGGACCGGTCGACGAGCACGTCGACGGCGGCACCTCGAGGTTTGATCCCAACGGCGTGATCCACCAGGCGATTTGCGCAGGGTGCGGCGGCAGCGACAACCTGCCGATTTTTCCGCCCAACGCCCATTCCGCCACCAACAACGCCAGCAACTGCAACATGGCCGGAGTCCAGATTGCCTTTGAGCTCACGGCGGCGGGGGCCAAGCTCGAGGTGAGCGCCGACACCGTCTGCGCGGGCGACAGCCTCTATTTGACCGGGACCACCAGCCGCACCGACGTAATGAGCATCGCTTGGGGCGACGGTACCACCGACTCCATTGCGCCCGTGCCGCTTCCGGGCCACGTTTACGGCGTTCCGGGCAACTACCTCATCCAAATTGTGGCCTACGACACGCTGTGCCTGACGCAGGCAGTGGCCACCCTTAACGTCCACGTGCTGCCCGGCTCCGCGGTGCAGGCTGACGCCGTGCTCGACTACGATCCCTGCGACCCGGCTCGTGCGGTTCGCCTCGTTCCGGGCCCCAACCTCAGCGCGCAATGGTTGGTGCTGTACGGGGGTAGCGGTTCGGTGGACACCCTAGCGCCCCCCTTCCAATGGGTCGGTGCGGCGCTCACCGATTCTTATTCGGCCTGGCTTGTGGCCTACGACGAGGTCTGCGGTCGCCGCGACAGCAGCTACCTCGAGGCGGAGTTTCGCCCTCCGCTCAGTACACCCGGGGCCAGGGTGAACGCGCCGCCCTGCCTGAACGGCCAGTCGGTGCGCGGCCTGGGCATACCCGGCAATGCCCCCGTGTCCTACTGGCGGGTACCCGGAGGGACCGTGATACCGGGCTTCAACGTGCAGTGGCCTGCCGTAGGATCGGGCGCGCAAACCGCGTGGTTTGTGGTGGCCGACACCGTGTGCGGCACCTTAGATTCCGTCGCTGTGACCTACACCACGCTGGGGGCGGACCTCGCCAGCCTCACCATGCCCAACGTATTCACGCCCAACGGCGACGGGGTGAACGACCTTGTGCGGCTCCGCGCGCCCGAGGCACAGACCTTGGACCAGCTCTACCTCAAGTTGTACAACCGCTGGGGTCAGTCGGTGTACCAAACCAACGACCCCAACTTTGCGTGGGACGGCC
>SYCM01000121.1 GCA_005786915.1 Bacteroidota bacterium
AGTCCAATCCAACGAGTCCATCAGCGACCACTTTTTGTTCTAAACCTCGATTTCTTAAGCCATGCAATCCGTAACTCTCCAAGGCACCGTCCGCACCGATTTGGGCACCAAGTACGCCAAGCAGCTCCGCGAACAGGGCCATGTTCCCTGCGTGATGTACGGTGGTGACCACCCCGTTCACTTCTACGCCCCTACCCTCGCGTTCCGCGACCTGGTATACACGGCGGAAGCACGCATGGCCTCGATCGAACTCAACGGTACGACCTACAACGCCGTAATTCAGGACATGCAGTTCCACGTGCTCAACGACTCGTTGACCCACGTGGATTTCATTCAAGTGCTTGAAGGAAAGCCTGTTACTATTCAAGTTCCCATGGTGCTGACTGGAAACTCTCGCGGCGTTCGCAGCGGCGGAAAGATGAAATTTGCCCTTCGCAATCTGAAAGTAAAAGGATTGATCAACGATTTGCCCTCGTCCATTGAGCACGACATCTCGGAATTGCGAATCGGTCAGGCTATCCGCGTTTCAGATATCAAAAAGGGCAAGCCCTACGAGATTTTGAACTCCGACAACACGGTAGTCGTTTCCGTCGGCATGTCGCGTAACGCCGTGGCCGAAACCGACGACGAAGGTGCCGAAGAAGTAGCTCCCGCCGAGGCTAGCGCAGAATAAATGAAAAAGTTCCTCGTGGTGGGGCTGGGTAATCCGGGCAGCGAATACGCCCGTACCCGTCACAACATTGGGTTCGACCTACTGGACGCCTGGGCTTCGGCCCATAAGGCGTCCTTTTTGGTTTCTAGACTCGGAGACCGCGCGCAATTCAGCCTCAAGGGACGAAGCGTCGTTTTGATTAAGCCCAGCACCTTCATGAACCTGAGCGGCAAAGCGGTGCGCTATTGGCTCGAAGAAGAAAAAGTTCCGCTCGAAAACCTCGTAGTGGTGGTCGACGAACTGGCGCTACCGATTGGCCACGTGCGCCTCAAGCTTAAGGGCTCCGACGGCGGACACAACGGCCTCAGGGACATTCAAGCCGCGCTCGGCCGCCAGGACTACGCCCGGCAGCGCTTCGGGATTGGGCAGCATTTTCCGAAAGGCCACCAAGTCGACTTTGTGCTGGGTCGCTGGACCCCTGAAGAGGAGGAGTTCCTGACCCCGGGCATGGAGCGCGCCATCAAGCAGCTCGAGGCCTTTGTACTCGCGGGGCCGTCGGTGGCGATGACCCAGTACAATCAATAGGCCACCGCCTCGGGGCAAAACATGACTTTTGTGGGTATTTTACCCAAAGCATGCCGCGTAATTTCGCCGCATGAAATTTTGTATTGGGGCATTTCTTGTTTTTGTTGCCACCTTGGGGCTTCGTGCTCAAGCTCAATTTAGCGGCCGCGTCGTTTTTGCGCAAAGCGGGGTGGGCGCCGCGGGCTGGGACGTGGTCCTCACCACGAGCCCGAACATTCAGAGCTTCCAAACGCGCACCGACGCCGAGGGCCAGTTTCGCTTTGAGAACCTTCCCTCGGGCCTCGCCAACCTCACGGTCACTGGCGACGAGGGCTTGTACGTCAAGACGGTGCATGAACTGTGGATCAACGCGGTGAAGCCCAACGAACTCCTCGTAGAAATTGATCCGCAGCAAAACTTGGGCGAGGTCGTCGTCACCGCCGACGCCTTCCAAAGCACCAGCGAGTCGCCCCTGAGCATCAAGTCCATTGGCTGGGCCGAAATGCAGCGCATGCCTGGCGCCGTGCTCGACCTTTCCAAGGTCATTCAGTCGTTTCCGGGGATTCTGCCCAAGCCGAGCTTTGGCTACGCCATTTCGCTTCGTGGCGGATCTCCCTCCGAAAACGCCTACCGCTTCGACGGCATCGAACTGCCCACGATCAACCACTTCTCGATTCAAGGAGCCAGCGGCGGCGCGGTAAGCCTGATCAACCTGGACCACGTGCAGAACACCGAGCTCCAAACGGGCGCGTTCAGCAGCAGCTATGGCAACGTGCTCAGCGGCACCCTGTCGATGGAGGGGCGCAACGGGCGTTCCGACCGCTTGGGCCTGCGCGTCACGCTGGGCCAGACCGACTACGGGGCCACGTTGGAGGGTCCGCTGGGCAAAAAAACGCGGTTCACCGCAAGCGCCCGCAACTCCTTCAGCCAGTACTACTTTAGGCTGTTCAAGATTCCGGTTCTGCCCGCCTACCAAGATGCCCAAGTGCGGATTCACCACCAATTGGACGCGCGCCGCGACCTGACCCTGCTGGCATTGGGAGGCTGGGACCGCTACACGCTGTACCCCGCGGACTCGAACGCTTCAGACGCTTTACTCTACAATGTTGGCTACAGTCCCGAGGGCACGCAGCGCACCGAAGTGGGCGGACTCCGCTACCGCAGCTATGACGACCGCGGGCAGTGGACGGCGGTGCTGAGCCAAGACCGCATTTCGAACCGCGCGGAGAAATTCAACGCAAACTCCGGCCTGGAAGAAGACCGACAGCTCGCCTACGCCAGCACCGAAACGAACCATCGCCTGCGCCTGGAGCGCCGCCAAAATCCCTTCGCCCTCGGCGGACAGTTCAGCTACGGGGCCAGTTTGGAACGCCGATGCTACGCCCTCGACCTGTGGAGCGTTCGGTGGACCGAAACCCGCATCGATACGGTGGCGATGGCCGACACTTCGGCCTACGGCAGCGCCGCCCTCTTTGGGACCTATTCGCAGCCGATAGGCCCGCGACTGACCGCAACCCTTGGCCTGCGCGCCGACGCCGCCCAGCGTTCGGCTTCGACGGCCAACCCAGTGAACAACCTGTCTCCGCGCCTGGCGCTGCGCTACCTGCTGAGCGAACGCTGGACCGCCAACGCCAATGTAGGGCAGTACAGCCAGCTTCCGCCGGCCATTATTCAGGCGGCCAATTCCGCCCAAGGGCGCACCGCCGAACTGGCCAGCGCCCTCGTTCGCCAGCTCGCTGGGGGCGTGGAGTACCAAAACGGCCAAACCTACCGGGTGAGTTTGGAGGGCTACTACAAGGGCTACAACCGCTACCCGTTTTTAGTGCAGGACCAAATCAGCTACGCCAACGCCATCGGCGCCTACGTGGCGGTGGGCGACCAGGCCTCGACGCCCACGAGCTTGGGACGCGCCTACGGGCTCGAGCTGTTTTTGCAGCAGAAGCTCAAGGGCAAGTACTGGTGGATGGCCTCCTACCACTACGGCAAGTCCGAATTCCAAACGGCCGCGGGCGATTGGGCTCCGTCGGTTTGGGACAGCCGCCACAGCGGTTCGGTCACGGCCGGGCGCGTCTGGGGCAAAGGCTGGCAAATGGGGGTCAAGGCCCGCTATTCGAGCGGAACCCCGTTCACTCCGTTCGACGAGGCGACTTCGGCGGTGCGCAGCAACTGGGACCTTCTGCAGCGGGGCGTTTTTGATTACTCCCAAGTGAACAGCCAGCGCCTGACCAGCTTTAGCCAAATCGACTTCCGCATCGACAAGGTAACGGCGCGCAAAAACTACAGCATTACCTGGTACCTGGACTTGCAAAATTTGGGTTCCAACGACTACCCGCTCATGCCCTACCTGACGGTGCAGCGGGACCCGAGCAGCAAGCAGCCCGTGGTGGATCCGAACGATCCGACGCGCTATGCGATGCAGCTGCTGCGAAGCGATACCGGCCGCACGCTGCCGACCCTTGGGTTCATTTTGGAGCTTTAATGGGGGGCGGAACTCAATCCGTGCCTTCGCCTTTGAAGGGCGAGCGAAGTTCGTAGTTCGGGAGCCGAAGCACCCACCGGCGGTAGCCGGCAACCAGCCAACGCATCCACCAGCAGGTGGTCATGAAGACAAAGCTGTTGTCTAAGGGTTTGGCGCCCAGGGTGCTCTTTATTTCGGTGGCGGTGCGGCCCATGTTGACGCGCTTCGCTCCGATTCGGATTCCGAGCGAGACCACGTCCATCATACTCCGCTGGTAAAATTGGGCTTCCCGAGCAAAATCGGGCTCAAAACCCATGTGAAGCGCATAAAGCGTTTCGCCTTCGCGGAGCGCCGTGATGAATCCGACCCAGCGTCCGTCGTGTCGGTAGCCCAGCACGTGAAAATTGGGGCCGTACACGTCTTTAAAGGTCGCCAAGAGCTTGCTCAGGTCTTCGGGGAGGGCAATTACCTTGTCGGCGAGGGTTTTGCCCAGCAAGTCGGCTGCCCAATCAAGCCAGTCGGCGTCGGGCCAGCTCGTACACTCGCACTGTTCGAAGTGGGCCGACAACGACATGGCCCGCTTGGCCCGGGTGCGGTATTTGGTCTTCATTGCGCCGAGGTAGTCGTCAAAGGACTTCCACGAAGGATCGAGTTCGAGCACCATAAAGGGTTCGGCCGGAACCGTCACCGCATAGCGGACTTCAGGACGACCCAATACGTTGGCCGCTACCGCCGAATAGCCCTTCGGCCAGATTGGGATTTGCTCCGCACCGCGCAGGGGGTCAAGCTCCGCTAAAATCAGTCCCGGGGCTCCGGCGTGGCCCAGCGTGCGCACGCCTCCGTGCTCCAATAGCCGTGAGGCAAGCCGCAGCAGCACACGGTGCACGTACTTGCCCGTCGGCCGGTGGAGCGAAACAAACGAGTGCGGAACCGTGCCGCCGTTTACGCGCAGCATTCCGGCATAGCCCGGCAGTTGCTGAATGAGTTGATGAAGGCGCACGGAATTTTTAACGCCCGAGTCGCCCGAAGGTTCGGGTTGCGCTAATTCCACAAGCTCAAATCAATAGACTCAGGAAAGCGCGCCGCCAGTTCGGCGTTCGAAACCGCAAAAAGGGGCTTGAGGGCCCTTGTCTGGGCCTTGAGGTCGTCGTCAGCCTGCACGCGTCCCGCGCCGTTGAGCTTGAGGTAGAGCGGAAGCAAAAGGTCCTGAATCGCGTGCGGAACCATCGACTGCAGCCGAAGCCCCAAGCGGTGGAGTTTTTTGCTCTTGATCGCCACCGTCTCGTTGCGGACCGCAAAATCGTAGCGGTCGTAAAATGCAGGATCAATCCCCAGACGCACGGCGAGCTGCTTCATGGCCGTGCATGGATCGCGCATCACCTGTTCAAACTGCCAAATCAAAAGGTGGTCGCGGCCGAGGGCGCGCTCCCATTCCGCCAAGTAGCGCACGTAGTGCCCGTGGTCCAAAATCTGCGGCTCCTTCAGGTAGTCCGCAAAACTGCCGTTCACGCGCCCGGTGCGGTGGGTTTCAAACAAGAACTGGCTTTGCGTGCGGGCCGCGGGCTCGCGAAGAAGGAATAGCACCAACGGCTTCTCGGGAAGGGATGCCAAGCCCTCCCATGCCGAGGCGTAGTAGAGGTAGGCCGCCGTCGCCTCAAAGCGGACCTTGGCGTGGCCGGTGTGCGCAAAAAGCGAAGGGTAGGCCTGCGGACCGTGTTCACGCAGGTTACACGAAGCGTTAAAGCGGTTCACGTCGGGCGCCCAAAAAAAGGTCTCTTTTTCGCGGCTCGAAGCCACCTCGGGGTGGGCCGCCAACCAGAAGAACAAACTGCTGGTTCCGCACTTTGGGGCCCCGCCCACCACTAAATTGGGGTAAATCGCCGATTTCACGCGCCAAAGGTAGCCCGAGGGTGCAACCTTTTTCCAAGCTGACGCATCTTTACGCTAAACTTTACTACCATGTTCCGCACCTTAACTGCTGCCCTCCTCCTTACCGCCATGTCGGCTTCGGCCCAGAACCGCTGGGAAACCCAAATCGGACTCCGCACGCCGCCGCCCCAGGGGGGCATGTTTGGCACCTTCGTCAACTACAACTTCATGGTGAAAGTGAGTCCGCGCAAAGCCCTCGCCGAGCCGGGCACGGGCCGCTACGCCTTTAGGTTCCGCACCGGACAAACTTCCATCAATTACAGCTACAGCGAGCCCAGCAGCAATTATTGGATGAATGCTCAAGGAATGTTTGGTATCGAACGCTTAAACCGCCCCAAGCGGGCCCTATCAGGCTACTGGGGCATCGAGCTCGGCGGAAGCATGGGCGGATACACCGGCAGTAACGGCGACTCCTTCTACGGCGGACCCGCCGCAAGCGTACTTTACGGCCTGCGCTACCGCGTGAAGCCGCGCTGGACGCTGGCCATCGAAGTGGGTCCCACCGCCTCCATTTGGTACAACAAATCCAACGGAAGCTGGCAAGAGCCCGCCACCCAGTTCACGCTTTCGGGTCAATCCATCGGAATCAGCGGCGTGTACCGGATTTAGTCCGCTGGACCGCAAATAAAAAAAGGGGGGCGATTGCCCCCCTTTTCGTTTAGCCAGGTCGTGGAAAAGAGCATGCGCCTCATGCCTTATTCCACCGTAACGCTCTTCGCCAGGTTCCTCGGTTGGTCCACGTTGCAGCCGCGAAGCACAGCCACGTGGTAGCTCAGAAGCTGAAGGGGCACTGTCGTCAGGAGCGGCGAAAGAGCCTCGTCGGTTGAAGGGATGGCAATGAGCTCGTCGCTCACCGCGGCGATGGCATCACTTCCTTCGCCGGTAATAGCATATATGCGGCCTTTTCGTGCTTTGACCTCTTGCACGTTACTCACTAACTTCTCATAAAGTTCACCGAACGGAGCAATTACGACCACCGGCATTTGGTCATCAATGAGTGCGATTGGACCGTGCTTCATCTCGGCGGCAGGGTATCCCTCGGCGTGGATGTAGCTGATTTCTTTCAGTTTCAGCGCGCCTTCTAGGGCGACGGGGAAGTTGTAGCCGCGGCCCAAAAACAAGGCGTTGGTCGCGTTCACCATCGTTTTGGAAATCTCGCGAATCTGTCCGTCCAGCTTGAGCATGGACTCAATTTTGGCGGGGATCGCCTCGAGCTCACGGGCCAGTTCGGCGGCGCGTTCTGCGGTCATTACCCCCTTCTTTTGGCCCAGCCACATCGCGAGCAGGGTAAAGACGGTGACTTGGGCGGTAAAGGCCTTGGTCGAGGCTACCCCGATTTCAGGGCCTGCGTGGGTGTAGGCGCCCGCGTGGGTTTCGCGGGCAATGGATGAGCCGACGACGTTGCAGATTCCAAACACGGTGGCCCCGCAAGACTTGGCCATCTTGATAGCCGCCAGCGTGTCGGCGGTTTCACCCGACTGCGAAACGGCAATTACCACGTCGTTCGGACCGATGATGGGGTTGCGGTAACGGAACTCGCTTCCGTACTCGACCTCAACAGGCACCCGTGCTAGGTCCTCGATGAGGTATTCGCCGACGAGTCCAGCGTGCCATGAGGTTCCGCAGCCAATGACGAGAATGCGTTGGGCGTTCAGCAGCTTGTCGCTGATAGCGTCCAGGCCGGCCATTTTTACTTCGCCGGTTTTGAAATTGAGTCGTCCGCGCACCGTATCGAGAATCGACTTGGGCTGCTCGAAGATCTCCTTGATCATGAAGTGGTCAAATCCGCCCTTTTCAATGGCGGCCAGGTCGAGCTGCAGCTGGTGGATGATGCTGTCAACCGGCAAATCGTTGGCGATTTTGCGCACCACGACTCCGCTGCGCTGCACCACGGCCATTTCGCCGTCTTCGAGGTAAATAACTTTCTTGGTCGAATCGATGAACGGGGTGGCGTCGCTTCCGACAAAAAACTCGTTGTCGCCCAGTCCGAGTACGAGCGGAGAACCCAAGCGACCTACCACCATTTGGTCGGGCTCTTCGGTGCTCATGACCACGATGGCGTAGGCTCCCACGACCTCGTTGAGCGCCAGGCGCACGGCCTGCTGAAGGTTAACCTTTTCTTCGTTCTGGATGTACTCGATGAAGTTCACGAGCACTTCGGTGTCGGTGTCGCTCGAAAACGTGTAGCCTTTTTTGACCAGCAGCTCTTTAAGCTGGGCGTAATTTTCGATAATTCCGTTGTGCACGATCACGAGGCGGCCCGAATTCGAGGTGTGCGGGTGGGCGTTGCGGTCGGAGGGTTCGCCGTGGGTGGCCCAACGGGTGTGCCCAATGCCCAGGGTGGCGTGCGGACGTTCTGCGTCGGCAACGGCTTCAAGGGCCGAAACCTTGCCCATTTTTTTGAATACGTCGAGGCGCCCGTTGGATAAGGCAACCCCTGCGGAATCGTATCCGCGGTACTCTAAACGTTTTAATCCTTGAATGAGAATCGGGTACGCTTCGCGTGGCCCGATGTAGCCGACAATGCCGCACATAGGCGAGTTAGTTTGGTTTGGTGTACCACAAATTTAGCGACATTGGCTCTACCGCGTCAGCGCTGCCGTGAAGTACGGCGCGAGCAGGCGACGAAGCCATTCGCTCGGGAACAAGCATCATTTGGAAGCTCGCCGTATCGCCATAGCGGAGCAAATCCTGAACGTGGCGGGTCACGACGAAGCGGTACGCCCCTTTTCGGAAGACGCCCGTAGCCGTGAAGTTGCCCCCGGGATTACCTCGGAGGTAGTCGCGAATGAGTGTTTTAGTGGATCCATTGACCTGTAAAATGCTCAACGAAGCTGGCGTGGCATAGCGCAGATTGGAACCTTCGCGCACCGGCACCACGAGTTCGGCGTAGTTAACCACGTATCCGCTGTCCACGAGGGCCTTAAGTCCATCGAGGCGCAGCACCGTAACGGCGCCACCCATGCCTTGAATGTAGGTGGTCGGCTCGCCCTCGACCGTGTCCTGGTCGGCAAAGTCGAATTGGGCCGCGCTGCGGTCAAATGTGATGCGGTTAAAACTCTGCACCCCCGACGAGAGCGCGAGCTGAAACAACCCGTAATCTTTTCCTGAAGCCGACGTGTCGTTTCGAATGCTGTCGTTGGTGTAGTAGATGCGAATCCGCGCCGCCGCATCACCCGAATTGAACTGGTACATTGCCTCGTTCTGTTCGGTACCCGAAACAATAAGGCCCCGGAAGTACTCAATGAACGCCGTGTTGCTCGAAAAATTACCGGGACGCGCAATCGCCTCGTCGACGATCCACTGCTGCATCTGCGCGGCATTCAAGCGGAGCGCCAAGGCCGCTTTGCCCGAACGGGCGCCCGTTTTCAAGGTTTTGACCAAGGCGTCGGGCCGCAAAGTGGTGTCGCATAGTGGCAGCCCTGGGGTGAGGGTGCTGAATCCGTAGTAAATGGAATCGGTGAGCGGCACCGCGCTGCGGTGCACCTTCACGCGGAATGCCGCCGAGGTGTCCCCGTACCAACCCGAGTAGGGAAGAATCATGAATACCGAATCGACCGTGGCGTTGGTGCCAAATTGAGGGGCTACAGCCGCGAGGACTACCTGGGTCGCAAACGAAGCGATGGGGCGACCAAAAACGGGGTCGTTGTAGCTTCCTACCACCAGGCTGTTGGGCCGAAGGGTCAGTAGCGAATCGTATTCTTCGGTCCACGAACGAAGAGCTACCGCTTTCTTGGACCCAAAGGCCAAGGCGCTTTCGTCGACAAAATCGATTCCAACTTCGCCGTTGGATTTTTCGCAGCTCGTGAGCGGCAAGAGCGCGAGCAACGCCAGCACCGCGGTGCTGAGGTTCCAGGCCTTACGCAAAGAGCGACTCATAAAAGGCGTCCAAGAGGGCGGGTTGCTCGAGAAAGGCCTTGCCGTCGTGCACGGGGACCCCGGCGTCCTTGGCCGCCTTGAGGGCCGCCGCGGGGGCTGCGTCCGACATCTGAAGTACCGCGTCTACGTTGCGCACGGCTCCGCAGTACAGTGACTCCGCAGTGGATTGGGTAAAAAGATCCATGTCCTTCACTCCGTCAAATGCCATGCCTTGCTCAAGGCCGAGGTCCAACGTGCCTTCAAAGCCATTGTCGCTCAGGCTGAATACCACTTTGGTTCCGGCAAAATGCGGATCGGCGGCGTGGAACTGGCGCAGGTACACGGGCAGCGGAGTAGACATCCATCCCATTACGTGGACGACGTCGGGCTGCCAGCCCAATTTCTTGATGGTCTCAATGATGGATTTGCTGAAAAACAGGGCGCGGGCGCCGTTGTCGTCGTAGAACGCGCCTTGAGCGTCTTCCCACGTACCCTTGCGCTTGAAGTACTCCTCGTTGTCGATGAAGTAAACTTGAATGCGCGCGCCCGGAACTGAAGCAACTTTGATGACTAAGGGCTGGTCGTAGTCGTTGATTACCACGTTGATGCCGCTTAAGCGTATGACTTCGTGGAGCTGGTGGCGGCGCTCGTTGATTACGCCAAAACGCGGCATGAAGGCGCGAATCTCGTGCCCCAATTCGTTCATCTTCTTTGGGAAGGCTAGGGCCATTTCCGCCAGCTCCCCCTCAGGGAAGTAGGGCTTGATCTCGTGAGAAACGTATAAAATCCGCCGCTTTGCCATAATCTCGTCTTATAGTGCCAATAAAAAAGGCCAACAAAGGTACGAAATTCTCGCGAGGCGCTCTAGTTTTGGCATGTTTTGACGCATTCCCTTAAGGTTTTAAAAACCCGCTCCGAGCTTGAGGCCTGGCGCGCGGAGCAGAATCACGTGGCACTCGTGCCCACGATGGGGGCGCTGCACGCCGGCCACATGGCCTTGGTGGACCGCGCAGCTTCTGAAGGGATGTGCGTGCTCGTGAGCATTTTTGTCAATCCCACGCAGTTCAACCGCCCCGAGGATTTGTCGAGCTACCCTCGCGACGAAGAGGGCGATTTGGCGACGCTCGAGCAGTCGTCGGCCCACGCGGTGTGGTTCCCTGAGGTGGCGGATATTTATCCGCAGGGCGTAGTTTCGGAGCAGTTTGACTTGCTCGGACTTGATACGCGGCTGGAAGGCGCGCTGCGGCCCGGGCACTTTCAAGGGGTGGCGACGGTGGTCGACCGGCTGTTCACGGCCTGCCG
>SYCM01000122.1 GCA_005786915.1 Bacteroidota bacterium
CGATTCACGCCGAGGCCATGCAGATTGCCCGCGGATTGGCGGATCCGCAGAACAATCCGCTCAAAAACGCGCCGCACACCCAATCCATGCTCGTGGCCGAGGAGTGGACGTTGCCGTACAGCCGCAAGCAAGCGGGCTACCCCATGGCGGACTCCCTAGAAAATAAGGTGTGGCCGGCGGTGCGACGCGTCGACGACGCATTTGGAGACCGCAATCTGATATGCACTTGTGCCCCCATTGAATCTTACCAATCCTAATTTTTAAATCGTTTTCTGTCGTAAATTTGAAATTCTTCAACGCCAACACGTGAATTAATATGAAAAAATCTACTCTTTTCTTAGGCGCGATCCTTCTTTCAGGGGGTGTCTTTGCTCAACAAAGCCTTCGGACTTTGCCCAACGAGCGCACGGTCGACGAGGCGCCAGCCCGCCTGCTCAGCGCCGACGAGTTAGCTCAATACTATCAAGGCGAAACCGTCATTTGGACGGAAACGTTTGCCAACGGCATTCCTACGACTTGGATGAACTACGGTACCGCCAACGGTACCGCAGACCCCGACGCCAAGTGGGAGTATCGCGGAACGACGACGACGCCGTCCAACGCTACGGGTTCGCGCGGCGCCTACGCCGGTCCCGCGAGTACGGGTCAGCTGCCCATCCAGAGCGCTACCGCCGCCAACGGTTTTGTCGTGTTTGACTCCGACTTTTTGGACAACAACGGGATTGCCGGCAACTTCTGCGGAACTGGTGCTTTGGCGTGTGCTCCGCACGTGGCCAACCTGGAGACGGGAGTGATCAACCTGTTGGGACACCCCACGGTGGACCTGGTGTTCACTCAGTACTACCGCCGCTTTGCCGGTCCGGGTGGTGTTCAGTCGGTTCCCGCTACCTACCTCGATTTCTCGACCGACGGCGGTCAGACGTGGACGGGTAACGTGATGCTAAATTCCGCCATCGCCGTGAACAGTGCCACGCCGCGCAACTCTGCGCTCGCCGTGAGCATCGGCCAGTACGTAGGCAACCAAGCCAACGTGAAGATCCGCTTCCGCTTCGACGGAGACTACTACTTCTGGCAGCTCGACGACATCCAAATCATTTCGACGCCGAAGAACCGCCTAACCTTCACGGTGGGTTCCGACGGTGCACCTCCCCGTGACATCCTTTACGGTGCCAACCAAGAGTCGGCGCGCATGGGCCACATGACCCTCAAGCAAGTGCGTCCGATTTCCTTTGACGCCAACTGCTTCAACAGCGGCCAAAACGCCCAAACCAACGTGAAGCTTCAGATGAAGGTCTTCAACAATACAGGGGTAATCCAAACGATCAACTCTCCGGTGATTGCTTCGCTTCCCGCAGGCGACACGGCAACGTGGAACCAACTCAACACCTACACGTCTGCTTGGACTCCGTCGGCAGCAGGGGTGTACGGGTTCACCTACAACCTGGTTTCGGACTCTGTAAACATCCCTTCAGATACGCTGCAGTTGGTCGTTTCTGACTCGCTGATGTCGCTCGACTTTGGCGACTGGAACAACAGCATCGGAGCGTCTACCAACACCACGCAGTGGGGCGACGGTTCACAAATGACCAACATGCAGGAGCTCGTGAACGACGAGATGCTCTTTGGTGCTCGCGTCTACATCAGCGCTTCAAGCCAAGCTGGAGCCATCCTCGAGCTCAGCGTGTACGACTCGTCTGGTTTCTTGGGCAGCAACGGCGGTTGGGATGCCAACAAACTAGTTGCTTACGGACAGCGCATACTGACCGCGGCTGACGTTGCCAACGGATACGTACATTTCAACTTCGCCGACACGACCACCGGCCGCGGAGTAATCCTGAACAGCAGCAACATCGGCTACTACTTCAACTTGACGATGTACAACAACCAAGGCACTAACACTCTGTTGATCCGCAACGACCAAACGTTTGCTGCTCGCTCGGGCACCAAGTACATGTACCTCGCTGCCCTAGGTAGCTGGTACAGTGGCTACAGCAATTCACTGACCTTCAACAACCTGTGGATTCGCTCGATCAACTGTCCGGCCACCAACGCCGCCAACTGTATGGCTACGAGCGTAGGCGAGAACCCACTCAACGAGGTGGTAGTTGCTCCGAACCCCGCTACCGACTTCGTGTACGTGAACTTCGGACTCCTCTTCGGCGAGCACGCCGTAGAAGTTCTTGATCTTACCGGCAAGGTGGTTAAGGCGACCAAGGTTCAGGCCGACGCCAACGTGCCCGTCTTCGTGGGCGACCTCGAAAGCGGACTTTACATGGTGCGCATCGCCAAGGGCGGAGACGTGAAGACCTTCAAGGTTTCAGTGCTCTAAGCCAGAAAGGCAAAAACGCTGAGCGGCCCGGGGAGACCCGGGCCGCTTTTTTTTTTGGGCATGACTGAGGTTGGGGCGAGGGCAGGGTCGTTCTACCGGCCAGATTTTCCGTGGCGATCAGATTGGGGGCATCCGGCCCTCGAGCAGCGTTCGGGTTATGAAGTCCCGCTCGAGCGACCAGCCGCGTGCAGGGCTGTATTCGCGTCCGTAGAAAATGATTTGCAGGTGAAGCTTGTTCCACCGCTCCTTGGGAAAGAGTTTTTTGGCGTCCCTTTCGGTTTGCTCTACGCTTTTGCCGCTGGTCAACTTCCAACGGGTCATCAGCCGGTGAATGTGCGTGTCTACCGGAAAAGCCGGAACGCCGAAGGCCTGGCTCATGACCACAGACGCCGTTTTGTGTCCAACCCCTGGCATGGCCTCAAGAGCCTCAAATGATGGCGGAACCTGTCCTCCGTGAAGGCTCACGATCATCTCCGACAGGCCCTTGAGGCCTTTGGACTTCATCGGAACCAGTCCGCAGGGACGAATGATCTCGGCAATTTCTTCAACGCTCAGGGCGGCCATGGCCTCGGGCGTATCCGCCTTGGCAAACAACGCCGGGGTGATGGTGTTCACCCGCGCGTCGGTGCACTGCGCCGACAGCACTACGGCGCAGAGCAGGGTGAAGGGACTGTAGTGGTCGAGCGGAATGGGCGTTTCCGGATACAGCGCCTCCAGGGCGTCTACGAGGTAGGTGGCTTTTTGCTTCTTGGTCACCAAACAAAGGTCTGACTGCGGACGTTACCTTAGAAACAAATTTCAGACGCTCTATGACCCATTTGAATCCTGGCGACTTAGCCCCGCATTTTGAAGCCCAAGACCAGCACGGAACCGACGTTTCCCTAAGCCAATTCGCCGGCCAAAAGGTGGTACTTTACTTTTACCCCAAAGACGACACTCCGGGCTGCACGGCCGAGGCCTGCTCGTTTCGCGACGGCCAATCGGAGCTCCGCGCGGCGGGTTATGTGGTGCTTGGCGTGTCGCCCGACAGCGTGAAATCCCACGGCAAGTTCGCCAGCAAGTTTTCGCTCAACTTTTCGCTGCTCGCAGATCCAGAAAAGGTCATTTGCCAAGCCTACGGCGTGTGGGGCAAAAAGAAGTTTATGGGCCGTGAATACGACGGCGTGCACCGCGAGACGTTTGTCATAGGCGGAGATGGCCGCATCGAGCGCATCATTACTCAAGTGGACACCAAAGAAGCCACCAAACAAATTCTCGCAGGGGCCTAAAAAGGGCGGATTTCTTATCAACCGCCGTTGCGGCAGCCGTGGCAAGCGCGTACTTTCGTTTAGCCGACGACTGCCCGTATGCGGCGCCCCTAATTTTGGCCTAAACCATTAATAATAAAGCACTATGAGTCAAGAACGCGAAGCCAAACTGAAGGCACTGCGCCTCACGATGGAGAAATTGGATAAAACCTACGGCAAAGGGGCGGTAATGCTCATGGGCGACAAGGCCGTCGAAGAAGTCGAAATCATCCCTTCGGGATCCCTCGGCCTCGACATTGCCCTCGGCATTGGCGGCTATCCGCGCGGCCGGGTGATTGAAATTTACGGTCCTGAATCGTCAGGTAAAACGACATTGACCCTGCACGCCATTGCCGAAGTTCAGCGCAAGGGCGGAATTGCTGCGTTCATCGACGCGGAGCACGCGTTCGACCGTTTTTACGCCGAGAAGCTGGGCGTGAAGACCGAGGATCTCATCATTTCGCAGCCCGACAACGGAGAGCAGGCGTTGGAAATTGCCGACAACCTGATTCGCTCGGGCGCCATTGACCTAATCATTGTGGACTCGGTAGCCGCGCTGACCCCCAAGGCGGAGATTGAAGGGGAAATGGGGGAATCCAAAGTGGGACTTCACGCTCGCCTCATGTCTCAGGCGCTGCGCAAGCTCACGGCCACGATTTCGAAGACCAACTGTACTTGCGTGTTCATCAACCAGCTTCGCGAGAAGATTGGGGTGATGTTTGTCAATCCCGAGACGACGACCGGCGGCAACGCCCTGACGTTGTATGCCTCGGTTCGCCTGGACATTCGTCGTTCCACGCAGATCAAGGAGGGTGACGTAGCCGTGGGCAACCGGGTCAAGGTCAAAGTGGTGAAAAACAAGGTGGCACCCCCGTTCCGCACGGCCGAATTTGACATTTTGTACGGAGAAGGCATCAGTAAAGTGGGCGAGATCGTCGACCTGGGCGTTTTGACCGAAGTCATTTCGAAGAGCGGCAGCTGGTTCAGCTACGGCGACACCAAGTTGGGCCAAGGACGCGACGGAGTAAAGGCCGTTTTGAAGGACAACCCCGAATTGTGTGAAGAAATTGAAAACCAGATTGTTGCGAAGCTTCCTACCGTATAGTTTTCTCGCAGTAGCCGCGATGGCCTGCAGCCAATCCCCCGAATCCGAGGGGACGGCTGAGGACGCGCGCTTGGACTCGCTCAATGCCGTGCTCAAGGAAGAGCCCGAAAACGTTTCGGCTCTGGTGGCGCGCGCTGACTTTTATTTAGAAACCAAGAACTTTCCATACGCCAAGATGGATGCCATGGCGGCGTTTACGGTGGACAGCACCAACCACGACGCCCTGCGCGTTCTGGGCGACGCGCACTACGTAAGCAACGAAACGCGGATTTCTCGCGACGCCTGGTTGCGCTGCGCCAAACTCTTTCCCAAAGAAGTCGAGTGCCGTTTGAAGCTGGCCGAGCTCTACCAAGTGGTGATGGAGTACGAGAAGAGCATACAGGTGGTCGATGAGGTGCTGGCGCTTGATCCCAACAACGCAACCGCATACTACATCAAGGGCATCAACATTAGGGACCATAAGCTCGACACCAACGTAGCCCTGGCCTACATCCAGAAGGCCATCGATTTGGATCCTAAGTACGAAGAGGCCCTCGACATGGCCGGCGTACTGCATTCAGCCATGAACAGCCCGTTGGCGGTCAGCTACTTTGAGCGCTTGGCGGAACTTCGTCCGAACGACTTCAACGTGTACTACAAAGTGGGCATGTACCACCTCGGTACGCGAAACTGGAATTCCGCCATCGAGGCGTTTACCCAGGCGACCCAGCTGAACCCCAAGGACGCCGAGAGCTACTACAATTTGGGCTTCATTCACCTCGAGCTGCAGATGTACCGCGAGGCGCGTCAGTACTTTACCCAGAGCATTGAGGCACGTGCCGTGAACTACCGCGCGCACTACGCGCGGGCCTTCGTGATCGAGCGCTTGGGCGACCTAAAAGCCGCCGAGGCCGACTACCTCAAGGCGCTCGAATACAATCCTTCGCACGCCCCGTCTCAAGAGGGTTTAGGTCGCGTTCGCGCTGGCCTCGCGAGCTTTAACAACTGAGTTTATGGACCAACCCCAAGCAGCGAAGCGGCCCCACACGATGGAGCGGCACGGAGATCTGCGCACCGACGAGTACTACTGGCTGAACGACCGGGAAAACCCCGAGGTGATTGCCTACCTTGAGGCAGAGAACGCCTATCGCGAGCAAGGGATGAGCGGTCTCAACCCCTTGATCGATGCGCTCTACACCGAAATGACGGGGCGCTTGGATCCGAACGAGACCTCCCTCGCGGTCGAGATGGACGGGTTCTGGTACCAATCCCGCTTTGAGGAGGGCAAAGAATACCCGATTCACGTGCGGTTTGAAGGCGCAGAAACGGGTCCGGAGCAGGTGGTGCTCGACGTGAACGCCCTCGCAGAGGGCCAAGCCTATTGTTCGGTTGCCTCGATGGTGATGACCCGAGACCATCGACGCATGGCCTACGCCGTGGACTTCGTCAGCCGCCGGCAGTATACGCTGCGGTTTCGCGAGCTGCCTTCGGGAGAAGAGCATTCCCTTCAAATCCCCGATACGTCGGGGGCTTTTGCCTGGGCTGACGACGGTCAGACCTTCTTTTATGCCACCAAAGACTCGGTAACCCTCAGGGTCGACAAGATTTGGAGGCATTCCCTGGCCGAGAATTCCGAGCCTGTACTCGTTTTTCACGAGCGCGACGAGGCCTATAGCTGCACGGTGTACCGCGGCAAATCCAAGCGCTTCATCATGGTGTCGACTTCAGCCACCAACGTAGACGAGGTCTGGTACCTTGACGCCTCTCGGCCCCAGGACGAACTGCGCTGCCTCCGGCCGCGGACGCCGGGCCTAGAATACTCCGCAAGCCACCACGGCACTTCGTGGTGGATTCGAAGCAATCTGGACGGGCGTACCAATTTCGCCCTGTTTGAGGCGCCGCTGGACCAGCCGCAAGTATGGGCCGAGGTGATCCCCCACCGCAGCGAGGTGCTGCTCGAGGGCATTGACCTGTTTGACGACTACCTGGTCCGTGAAGAACGGGAGCAAGGCCTGCTGCGCATCGTCGTCCGGCCCTGGGTCGAATCCGCCCACGGCCCGGAGTACGCGATTTCGATGCCCGAAGAAACCTACACGCTGTACACGGCCTCGAACCCCTCTACGGCGACTTCCATCCTTCGGTTCGTGTATACCTCGCTGACCACGCCGGCAACGACCTATGATTTTAACATGGCCACGCGCGAGCGAACCGTCAAAAAGGTGCAGAATGTGGTGGGAGGTTACGACCCTAGCCGATTCGTGACGCGTCGCTTGTGGGCCACCTCCCAAGACGGAACGCGTGTTCCCTTGAGTTGGGTGGGGCCGGCAAACCCTTCGGGCGCAGTTCCCACGTTGCTTTACGGCTACGGCGCCTACGGGATTACCGTCGATCCCGCATTCAGCATCGCACGTTTGAGCCTTCTCGAGCGCGGAATGGCCTACGCGATTGCGCACGTTCGGGGCGGAGAATACCTCGGGCGATCCTGGTACGAGCACGGCCGCATGGAGCACAAGCAAAACACCTTCAGCGACTTCATTGCCTGCGGGGAAATGCTGCGCGCCGAAGGTTGGGCGTCGCAGCTGTTTGCCATGGGCGGAAGCGCCGGCGGACTCCTCATGGGGGCGGTCATCAACCAACGCCCCGACCTGTGGTCGGGAGTCATTGCCGCCGTGCCATTCGTCGACGTCGTGACCACCATGCTCGACGACCGGATTCCGCTCACCACGGGTGAATACGACGAGTGGGGCACTCCCAACGAGCCCGAGGCGTACGCCCGAATGAAGGCCTATTCCCCCTACGACAACGTGGCGGCCCAGGATTACCCTCCGCTCCTGGTTACCACCGGGTTGCACGACAGCCAGGTGCAGTACTTTGAGCCGGCTAAGTGGGTCGCCCGCCTAAGGGATCGCCGCACCAACGACGCCCCATTGTACCTGTACTGCAACATGGACACCGGCCACGGCGGGGCCAGCGGACGCTACGCTTCGTACCGCGAAACGGCCATGGAGTACGCGTTTTTCTTGGGCCTAGTCGAAGCGAAGTAGGCCGCGTTCGCGGACCTGCTGGTCGAGCAACGCAAGGGCACCCCGCTGGCGGTTCGCCCAGTCGGCGTTGGCGGGCTGTCGTTCGATGCGGTCCAGCCAGTTCAGGGCCTCCGCGAGGGTGGTGACCGTCTGCGCCACGCCGTCGCGCAGGGCATCTGAGGCTTCCCAGTGGCGGCCGAGTTCGGGGCCAAACGCCACCGGAATTCCCCACGAAAGGGGCTCGAGGATGTTGTGCAGGCCTTGCTTGAAGGCGCCGCCGACGAAGGCGGCTTGGGCGCCACCGTACATGCCAAAAAGTCCCCCCAGTTGGTCGACCAGAACTACGCGGGCTTCCTCGAGCTGTTCGTCGCGGTAGTTCGGCCACTCGCTGCTGGTCAGGGCGGGTAAGGGCAGTTTAGCCCGGACTTCTTCGGCCCGCGAGGGGTCGTGGGGGGCAAAGACGAACTTCCAGTGGGTGCGTCGCAGGAGCACGGGCAGCCAAAGGGCCTCGTCTTCGGGCCAAGTGGACCCCAGAACGAGGACGGGGCGAAGGTCGGCGAAGCGGGACCAGCGCGGGGGTGGGCCTTCTCCGCGCGCGATGCGCGCGGCGGCGGCGTCCAGGCGGCCGTCGCCCAGCACGAGGGCGTTGAGGCCCGCCCGCAGGGCGGGGGCGAGGCCCGAGGGATGCTGGAGGCCCACAAAGGCCGCCCGGCGCAGCAGGCGGCGGTCCAGAATTCCCCAAGGCGACCACCAGCGGTGGGTCGCGGGAACGTGGGCAAAAGCCACCGCAAACGGCAATCCGGCACGGTCCACCTCCCGGACCATCGTCGGCCAGAGGTCGGTTTGCAGCACGAGTAGGGCACCGGGCTTGGTTCGCTCGATAAACCGACGCACGTAGGGATTGAAGTCCGGCGGAACCAAGCACGCTTCGACGCCGGGAGGTGGGCTGTAGCGGGTCCATCCGCGGAGTCCGCTCGGCGAAAAAAACGTCACGAGTATGCGCTTTCCCGAGGCGGTCCACTGGCGAACCAGAGGCTCGAGCATCCAGTACTCGCCCCAGGAGGCTCCATGGATCCACAGATCAAAAGGTCCTTCAGGGGCGGGAATCAGCCTCCCCGTCCACCAGGCGCGGGCGGCGCGGTGGCCTGCGAGCGCGGCGGCGTGGCTCATCGCTCCAAACAGGACTCCGGGGAGGCTCACTGGTAGTAGCGCACCTTGGGTTGGTTGGGCGCGGATTCGGTGGAGGTACTCAGTTTTCCGGCCAACGGGAGGAACCAGCTGAGCTCGGCGCCCACAAACGCGTCCCACTGCGGGGTGGGCGAGGGCGGATTCGCTCCGTAGTGGGTGCCTCGAACGTCGTGCGTTTGCGCCACGCCGGCCCGCAGTGCGAGGCTAAAGTTGATCACGTCTTCGGGGTCGGCGTGGCTGTAGCGCAGGGCCGCTTGAACTCCGAGGCCTTGCCGCATGCGGTCCAGACCGTACACGTAGGGCTTGGTGAGCAGCGGAACCCCGCCCGAGTTATTGAACCAAATTCGGTGGTTCAGGGCGTCGAGGCCCGCCTCGGCGGCGAGCGAATGGGCGCGGCTCATCCAAAAGCGGTGGCCGTACCCCAAGGCGGCGCTGCTTCCGCGGCCTTCCAGGCGAATCAGGGCCGGACTTCCGTCGTTGCCCATGATGTAGCCGTCTTCGTTCATCAAAAAGCCCAGGATTTCGTTGGTGTTCCGCACGCCGCCGCCAAACCGTGCCCCGTACTCGGCCCAAACGTAGGCCCGCGCGTTCAGGCTGACGTCGCCCCGCACGCGGAGCTTGGCGCTGTTGCCGTAGTCTTCCCGCCACGCGCCCAGGGGTGCTTCAATGCTCGGCGCGACGTGAATTCGGACCCTCGGGATCTCTTGCCCCTGAAGACCCGTTCCGCACCCCAAGCAGGCGGCGAACCAAAGTGCAGATAAAATGCGCATGCCGCTAAGGTAGCGCACGGCCACGGCCTATGCCACGCCCGCGGCATGGGTTACCTTTGCGGACTATGGCCCAGCACCTGCCGTTTGACCCGCCGATCCCGATGGTTGACCTCGTCGGGCAGCACGCGCGCATCCAATCCGACCTCGACCAAGCCCTGCTCCGCGCGAGCCACGAGGCCGCCTACATTCAGGGGCCCGACGTCGCCGCCTTCGCCACCGAGCTCAGCGCTTACCTCGGCGAGGGCGTGCACACCATTCCCTGTGCCAACGGAACCGACGCCCTTCAAATTGCGCTCATGGCCCTCGGACTGCAGCCCGGAGACGAAGTAATCACGGCTACGTTTACCTACGTGGCTACCGCTGAGGTGATTGCGCTGCTCGGCCTCACGCCGGTGCTCGTGGACGTGGACGCCGACACCTTTGCGCTCGACCTCGACCAAGTCCGTGCCGCCGTCACGCCGCGGACCAAGGCCATTGTGCCCGTGCACCTGTACGGCCAGGGCGTCGACATGGAGTCGCTGCTCGCCCTCGCCGCCGAGCGCGGAATCCCCGTGGTCGAAGACACCGCTCAGGCCCTCGGCGCCCGCTACACCTTCAGCGACGGCCGAACGCTGGCCCTCGGCACCCTCGGAACCATTGGCTGCACGAGCTTTTTTCCGTCCAAAAACCTCGGATGCATGGGCGACGGGGGCGCGGTGTTCACCCGCGACGCGGCCCTCGCCGAGCGCATCAAAATGATGGCCAACCACGGCCAAAAAGTCAAGTATCGCCACGACGTGGTGGGCTGCAACAGCCGCCTCGACACGCTGCAGGCGGCAATTCTGAGGGTCAAGCTCCGCCACCTCGACAGCTACGCGGCGGCGCGCCAGGAGGCTGCGGTCCGCTACGACGCGGGGCTCGCGGGCCTCGCCGGCGTGCAAACCCCCGTGCGCCGCGCCGAGTCCACCCACGTCTTCCACCAGTACACCCTTCGCGTGGCAGACGGCCGACGCGACGCCCTGGCGGTCCACCTCAAAGCCGACGGAATCCCGTCGATGATCTACTACCCCCTGCCGCTGCACCGCCAGCTGGCCTACCAGTCGCCCCGCTACCCCGACGGAAGCTTCCCGGTAGCCGAGCAGCTCTGCGCCGAAGTCCTCTCGTTGCCGATGCACACCGAGCTGAGCGCCGCCACTCAAGACCTCATGATCCAATCCATCCAAACCTTTTTCGCGAAATGAAAATTACCGTTGTAGGAACCGGCTACGTCGGCCTCGTCACCGGAGCCTGCCTGAGCGACGTCGGCATGGACGTCACCTGCGTGGACGTCAACGAAACCAAAATCGCCAACCTCCACAAGGGCATTTTGCCGATCTACGAGCCGGGCTTGGACGCCGTAGTCGCGCGCAACGTCGCGGCGGGCCGCCTGCACTTCTCGACGGACCTCGCTCAGTCGATTCAGGGTTCTGAAGCCGCGTTCATCGCGGTGGGCACGCCTCCGGGCGAAGACGGCAGCGCCGACCTGCAGTACGTGCTGGCGGTGGCCGACGGCATTGGCCGCACCATGACCGACTACCTCGTGGTCATTACCAAGAGCACAGTGCCCGTGGGTACTGCTGAAAAGGTGCGCGGAGCCCTGCGGGCGGCCCTCGACGCGCGCCAATCCGACCTCCGCTTTGACGTCGCCTCCAACCCCGAGTTCCTCAAAGAAGGCGCCGCAATTGACGACTTCATGAAGCCCGACCGCATCGTCTGCGGCGTCGAGTCCGAGCGCGCCCAAGACGTCCTGGCCCGCCTCTACAAGCCCTTCACGCTCAACGGCCACCCGGTGCTGTTC
>SYCM01000123.1 GCA_005786915.1 Bacteroidota bacterium
AACAGCTACCCCCGACGCGGAGACCGCAACTACATCGCCGAGCGCGTTCGCGACGTTTTTGCCGTGAAAGAAGTGGCTACCGACGAACTGATCGACCAAGTCTTTGAAACGGTCAACGACCGCATGAAGGCAATCAAGACCTTGGCCATTTCCAAGTCGGCGATCCGCCACAACATGGCCGAGGACATCAAGAAATTCGACGTGCCCGTGTGCCTCGTGTGGGGCCGTCAAGACGCGGTTACCCCGCCTGAAGTGGCTGACAAGTTTCACGAACTTCTTCCCAACTCCGAATTGAACTGGATTGACAACTGCGGTCACGCGGCCATGATGGAGCATCCCGAAGAGTTCAATACGATTGTGGCTCAGTGGCTTCAGAGCGCCAAGATCGGGTAAGTCTGCACGCAGAATTCGTTCTGTCTTCCCCCAAAGTGGAGGACTGTCCGCAGTGGGATCTTCCCGAGTACGCCTTTATTGGTCGTTCCAACGTCGGAAAATCGTCGCTGATCAACCGGCTGGTCGGCAAGAAAGACTTGGCCAAGACCTCGGGCCGTCCCGGCAAGACCCAGCTAATCAACTTATTCAAAATCGACCGCGGAACCTGGGTTCTCGCCGACCTACCGGGCTACGGCTACGCGAAGGTGAGCAAAACCCAGCGGGCGACGTTTAGCACCATGATTGGCCGCTACGTGCGCGAGCGCAAGAACCTGGCCCTGGTGTTTGTGCTGATCGACAGCCGCCTTGAACCCCAGCAGGTCGACCTCGACTTCCTCAAGCAGTTAGGTTCCTGGCGCGTTCCGTTTTCGCTCGTGTTCACCAAGGCCGATAAGGTTTCGGGTTCCGTGCTCATGAAAAACCGTGCGGCCTTCGAGAAGGCCTTCCTTCAGGACTGGTCCGAACTGCCCCCGTACTTTCAAACGAGTGCCGAAACGGGCTACGGCCGCGACAAACTCCTGGCCTACATCGAGTCGGTAAACGCCGAACTCAGCGGGCAAGGTCCATCAGCTTGAGGCGCTCGGCAAAATGACGCGCGAAGGCCCTCAGGTCTTCAGCCGCCTCTGCCTCGCTCGTGGCGCGCTCCAAACCGTCGGCAAGGGCCAACAGCGTTTGGTGGTACATTTTCTTCATGTGGTCCACGCGCATGTCCTTGGTCCATAGATCAATGCGCAGCAACTCTTCGGCTTTCTCGTCCCATACCGAGAGCATGATAGCCGGGGTTTCAGACTGGTCCACGCCTCCGTCGGGTGCAGACCACTGGATGCGTTCGGGAACGCGGTTTTCGTCGAGCTCGACGTCGAGAAGGATCGTTGATTTCATGGTCGAAAGTTTGCTTGCTGAAGGAGCTCGGCGCTCTTGGGACTGGACTCCAAAACCTCCCAAAGGCTGAGGTCGGGGTGCTCCTTCCAGTAGGCCTGCATAATACGCCACCCGAACCATGCTCCGATTTGGCCGGGCACCTCTTGGTCGCGCTCGCTTCCGAGCTTACTGAACGGAGCCACTTCGATCAACTTGCGCTTGAGGTCGGCCCGGCTGTCGAACAGCCAGCGTTCGCGGACCAAGGTTTCCCATAGGGCGCGCTCGTTGGACGCGGCAAATTCCCGCTGCTCGGCGGTGTAGGTGAGGTAGCGGTAGACGTCTTCTTCGCCCAGCACCGTTTGGATGAACAGCAACTGCTTGCCCTTGCGGAGCATTTCGTCGAGCAAGAGTCCGCCTCCCGTCGAAGTGGGCTCGTACAGAGCCGCGGCCAGAACCGAGTAAATGCGGTATGGGTCGTGCCGCTGCCTGAGGTAGGCCGATTCTTCGGCGTAGAGCGGATGGTCTGCGCCTAAGAACCGGTCCCAGGCCACAAAAAGTGCTCCGTTGGCGCGCAGGACGTCAAACTCTTCGGCGCGTGAAACGTAGGTGTAAATGCGCAGTCCCGTCGGCTGCCCCTGGAGCCCGTCGACGCGGTCGAGCATCTGCGTCACCACCGCATCAAAATCAGCTAGGGGCGGGCGTACCATCTTGGCGTCGGTCCACAGGGCGCGCACGCCCTCGTCGAGCAAGTAGGGCGGGAGGTTCTCGCGCCACTTCGGTTCAAAAATGAGCGGATGCCGCGGCGCCATCTCTTCGAGGCGAACGTGCAGGTTGGTTGAGTCGAGTCCAAGAACCGAGTCAGCAAAATGCACGATTCGCAGCGGGTCCCGCTCCGAGAGCACTGCCGACTGGGCCTGAGCTTCGGCCTCTTCGCCCGCCGCCACCCACGGATCGTTTTGGCACGCAACCGCACACATCAAGGCCGCCGCCATGAACAAAAGACCTAATTTTGGCGTCCTATTAATCATACTCCAAAGGTACTCTCGTGAACGCCGCTGCCGTTACCCTACAAATCGTCGATTGGCTCCGCACCTACGCGGATGCGGCCCGAGCGCGCGGATTCGCCGTGGGGGTTTCTGGCGGAATCGATTCGGCCGTAACCGCCGGCCTCTGCGCGGCCACCGGGCTCGAGGTGCACCTGATTGAAATGCCCATCCACCAAGCGCCCGACCAGGTTTCGAGGGCTCAAGAATGGATGCGCCTGCTGGCGCAGCGCCACACGGCCGTCTCCGCCCGCCGCGTGGACCTCACGGCCGTCTTCGACGCCCATGTGGCGGCCCTTGGCCTTCCCGAGTCCGCCCTACAGACGCTGGCACTGGCCAACACCCGGGCGCGCTTGCGCATGGCCACCCTTTATGCAGTCGCCCAAAACCAAGGCCTGCTGGTCGTTGGTACCGGCAACAAAGTCGAAGATTTTGGCGTGGGCTTTTTCACCAAGTACGGCGACGGCGGCGTCGACCTCAGCCCGATTGCCGACCTCTACAAATCTCAGGTCTATGCCGTGGCGCGTCACCTCGGGGTGCCCCAGGCCATCCTCGACGCCCCGCCAACTGACGGCCTCTGGAACGACGGACGCACCGACGAAGACCAACTCGGAGCTTCCTATGCCGAGCTCGAATCCGCTATGGAGTTCGCCCGAATCCACCACTGGTCGCCCGAATCCACCGACGACGACCGCAGCTGGGCGACCCACGCCGGCTTGTCGGACCGCCCCCTCGACGCCTTTTTGATCTACACGCGGTTTCACCGGGCTAACCTGCACAAAATGCGGCCGATACCGGTGTGTGCGGTTGCGGCCAGCAACTAGCAACTAGTTACTAGCAACTAGCTACTAGCAGCTAGTTTGCCAACGGCAACGGATCCCCCGTCGTGCTCGACGGTAGGGCGATGCCGAGCAGCATCGACCAAGTAGGGGCAATGTCGCGCGGGTGCACACGTTCCCATCGCTGCGCATTAGGGGCAATCCCCGGGCCCATGAAGACGACGGGTACGTGGGTGTCGTAGGCGTGACCGGAACCGTGCGTGCAGCCTTCGCTGCCGTAGTCCATGTGGCCGGACTTGAGCTCGTAAAAGACTTGCCCGCTACGCGCGTCAAAGGCGTTGCGGCGTTGGGCGGCTTTGGGGTCGCACGAGGAGCGAATCTCGTCGGCGGTCCACGCCATTTGGACGGCGGGGTGCTTCATGATCGCGTCGCGCACGAGCTCCCAGTCGTCGTCGGTGCTTTTGAGATGGATTTGGTCGTTGCCAATGTGAAGGATTCCGGGCTCGTCCAACTCGACTCCCGAAATGAGGGCTCCGAACTGCGCCTCGATCTCGTTGCCGGACCAGCTGCGCACGGCAAAACCCTCGAGGGCGGCCTGGTTGGAATTGTCGCAGGACCCGTGGTCCGCGGTGAGCGAAACGTAGTAGTTTCCGCGTCCGAGGCGTGCGTCAAGGGCGTCAAAAAGTTGACCGAGCTGCAGGTCAAGGCGCAGGTAGACGTCCATCAACTCTTGCGCGCGCGGTCCCATCAGGTGGCCCAGATGGTCGGGCGTGGAAAAGGAGATAGCGAGCACATCGGTGTGGGTTCCGCGACCCAAATTTTCGGCGTCGACGGCGGCCAACGCCACGTCGATAAGGATTTGGTTGCCCTGGGGCGTGTAGCGAATCAGCCCCGGATTCCCTGCACCTAGCGCCGCTAGGTCGTAGGGGAACGAGCCGCCCGAAGCTCCGCGGAGCTTGCCCTCAAAGGGGCGCTCGTCCGGCCCCGTAAACGACTCATATACCGACGGAGCCATCAGGCGGTCCCACGACCCCTTGAGGTAGCTGGCGGGGCTGTGTGCGGCATTAAAGGCTTGAACCCAAGCAGGAAGCGCCGAAGCGTAGTGCGACGACGTCACAAACCCTACCTGATCGTCCATCCAATAGGCTCCGTCGCCGTAGTGGCCGGCGGCGGTAATGGCTCCGCGGTCCTTCAGTGAAAACCCGTAGACGCGGGCGGCGCCCACGCTTGCCCACTCGAGCTCGTCGGTCCAGGTCGTGGAGCGAATGTTTTTAGGGCTGCGCTTGTCGGACTCGCGAGTGCTTCCGACGGGCTGCACCTCGAGGTCTTCAACGCAGTACACGGTTCTGCCGATGGCGGGGTCGTACCAGTCGTTGGCGATGATGCCGTGGTTGGACGGGTCGGTGCCCGTGTACACCACCGCGTGTCCCGGCCCGGTATAGGTGGGGGTGTGGGTGTAGTGGGCGTTGCGGAACACTTGACCTTCGGTAACGAGGCGCTTAAATCCGCCCGAGTACAGCGGAGCAAAGCGGGTGAGGTAGTCGGCCCGCATTTGGTCTACTACGATGGAGACGGCCAGTTTGGGCTTGCTGGGACCCGCGGAAACTTTTTTTTGGGCCGCCGACGGGACCGTCGCGAGCACCACCAGGGCAAGGGGCAGCAGAATACGCATTCCCCAAAGGTAACTCAAGCCTACTGCGCGGCTGTTTTCGCGGCGTTAAATCGGTCCTGAGCCTCTGCCCAGACTTCGAATTGGGCGTGCACGGAGTGCTGTAGCTCTTCGTAGTTCTTAAAAAACGCCGGATCCATGCTACGCTCCTTAAACACCTCGGGGTTGGCCACTTCGGCGTCCATGGCGTCGAGCGCCGCTTGGGCCTCTTCGTAAGCTCTTTCGGCGGCTTCCATCGCCTTTTGGGCGTAGCGGAGCTCGGCTTCGATGCGTTTTTGCTCCTCGCGGCTGCGCTTTGCCTCGGCTTTGGGCGCGGAGGCGGCCGCCTGGGCCGCCGCAGCGGCCTTCTGGACACCCGCGACTTCCATGGCGCGCATCGATTCCATCTTGCGCTGCTCGAGGAAGTACTCGATTCCGCCCAAGTAGGGCTTGATTTTGCCGTCGCGAAACTCGTAGGTCAGATTGCACAAGCCCTCCATGAATTCGCGGTCGTGCGAAACCACGATGAGGGTTCCGTCGTACTGCATCAGCGCCTGCTTGAGCACATCCTTGGCCGCCATATCGAGGTGGTTGGTAGGTTCATCAAGTACCAACAGGTTGATGGGGTTCAGCATCAGCTGGCAGAGCGCGAGGCGTCCGCGCTCGCCGCCTGAAAGTACGCGCACTTTTTTTTCGACGTCGTCGCCCGCAAACATGAAGTTGCCCAGCAGCTTGCGCGCGTTTTTGCGAATCTCGTCGGGCGCGGCGTCTTCAATCGTCTCGAGCACCGTCTTGGTTCCGTCGAGTACCTCGGCTTGGTTTTGGGCGTAGTAGCCCAGCTGAACCTGGTGGCCCCACTCAATTTTGCCTTCGTAGGCGAGGGCTTCCGTCAAAATTTTAACGAGGGTCGACTTGCCCTGTCCGTTTTGGCCGACGAACGCGATTTTTTGGCCGCGCACAAATTCCAGATCGAGTCCGCGCAGGACGTGCTTGGGGCCGTAGTGCTTGTGGATTCCGTGCAAGCGCGCCATGATTTTGCCCGAATGGGGGGCGGGCGGAAACTTAAAGCGCATCTGCCGCGTGTCCTCGTCGTCGACCTCGATGACTTCGATTCGGTCCAGCTTCTTGATGAGGGACTGCGCAAACGAGGCCTTGCTCGCCTTGGCGCGGAACCGGTCGACCAGCTCTTGGGTATGCTTGATTTCCTTGTCTTGGTTGGCCTTGGCCTGGCGCTGCTTCTCGCGAATTTCTTCGCGAAGCGTGAGGTACTTGAAGTAGGGCACGTTGTAGTCGTAGCCCTTGCCAAGCACAATCTCGAGGGTGCGGTTGGTCGCGTTGTTCAAGAAGGTGCGGTCGTGCGACACCAGAATGATGGCTTGGTTGCTCTCGGCCAGGAATTCTTCGAGCCACAAAATCGACTCGATGTCGAGGTGGTTCGTCGGTTCGTCGAGCAGGAGCACGTCGTGGTGCTGAAGCAGAATTTTGGCGAGTTCGACGCGCATTTGCCATCCGCCCGAAAACGAATTCAGCGGCTGGTGAAAGTCGGTCGATTTAAAGCCAAGGCCCAGGAGCACGCGCTCCAGGTCGGCTTGGTAGGTGTAGCCGCCGATGTGCTGAAACCGCTCCTGCGCGTGGTGAAAGCGGTCCAAAAGCTCCATGTAGGCGTCGCTTTCGTAGTCGGTGCGGGTGCCCATTTCGGCGGTCATCGATTCGATGTCGGCCTCGAGGCGCTTGATTTCGGTGAAGCTCGAGGCGGCCTCGTCCCACACGCTGGCCGTGGGCGCCGGGGGCATGTCCTGCGTCAAAAATCCGATGCTGAAGTCGCTCGGGTAGCTTATTTTGCCCGAATCCGCTCGGTAGCGGCCCGCAATTAGCTTGAGTAAGGTGGACTTTCCGGCTCCGTTCCGACCGACGAGGCCAATGCGGTCCCCGGAATTTACCTGAAACGAAATGCCTTTGAATAGGTCCGATCCGCCAAAACTCAAACTAACTTGGTGTACACTCAACATAAGGGTGACAAAAGTACCACGACTCCCGGCGTCGTGAGGGGTAAATTTGCACCTTCAAACCCCGCTATCCACCACCCTATGAAGTTGACCGGAAAAGGCAGCAAGCCCTACAGCATTTTAACCGCCAAATGCCCGAAGTGCCACGAGGGCGAAATGTTTGTCGACCCCAATCCCTACCGCTTGCGGAACATGGACCAAATGCACGCCTGCTGCAGCGTGTGCGGCCAAGAGTTCGAGCCCGAGCCCAATTTCTACTACGGGGCCATGTACGTTTCCTACGCCTACACGGTGGCGCTTTTTGTCGCGGTCTACGTGGTGTGCGGAGTGTGGATTGGCCTGGGCATGTGGACCACCGTGGGCATCCTCGCCGCGACCCTTTTGGCCCTTGGACCGTGGCTCTTTCGCCTCGCCCGAGTGACCTACCTAAACTTTTTTGTTTCCTACGACCCCAAAGCCAAGGGCTAACGCTTCAAGGCCGACCACAATTCCTGCGCGAGGAGCGGGGCGTGCAGGGTTCCGCGCGACCCGAGGCCGTTGAGAAGCCCCAGTCCCTCGCACTCGGGGTGCCATCCCCAGCGGGGTCGGCGGTCGCTGGTCGTCGGGCGAATGCCGGTCCATGCGCTGTGCACGGTCACTTCGGTCTGGATCCAAGCTCGTGCGGAGTCCAGTAATTCGTCGGTTTGGCTGGCCTGCGGCGATGGCGGGAGCGCTGTTCCGCTCGAAATGCCCCATCCGTAGGACGCTCCCAGTTGGTAGGTTCCGTCGGGTTCCGGAAGCAAAAAGTGGCTGCGGTGCAGCATAACCTGCGGCCCGCGGGTTAAGGACACCCGCAAACCCTGTCCCGAAGTGCGGGCAAAGCGCAAGTCGCCCCAGAAATGCTCTGCCCAGCGCGCTTGGTAGCCCTCGCACAGCACCACCACGTCGTATTCCTGGGTGCCGTTGAGCAGCCACCCTCCCTTCGGCAGCGGCTCTAGGGTTTCGACGACCACCTCGCGCAATGTGAATTCGCTCCGCGCGGCGTCGGCAAAGGCCCTAAGGTTTACCCGAAAGCTCTCGTTCACGGTGCCCAGGCAGATGCCCTTGATGCCCGCCGGGGATTCCACCAAGGGCCCCAAGTAGGGGCCCAGCGTTGGATGGTCCGCCAGCGCATTCCAATCGTTGACCTCTTCAGGGCTGCGGAGCACCTCATAAATGGGTTCTGAGCCGCGCACCGAGTCTGGATAAAACGCTCGAGCAGCCGCCAACGCCTCGGCGGCCCGCCACACCACTCGACGCCGCTTGAGCACTACCGGATTGACCAGCCCCGTGGCTACGCGCGTGGCGCTCCGCTCGGGATGCGCATCAAACAGCTCCACGTGCGCGCCCACAGGGGCTTGCTTCGCCACTGCGACTCCGGCAATTCCGGCTCCTATAACTGCAATTCGCTGCGGCATGCTTGACCACCTTGGGCGCAAAAAAAAGCCACCCGCAGTGGGGTGGCCGTAGGTGCACCAATTCAGTATTTAGAACTGCCAGTAGTCGTGTTCGCGGTTGCGAATGTCTTCGCGAATGCGCTTCGACTCGAGAAGCTGTTCCATCGGATTATTGGGTTTGTAGTCCTTGATCTCGCGGTCGTAGACGTTGTCTTCTTTCATCACGATGGCATTGAAGTAGCGCATCTGAAAGATCTGGTCAAACGTCAAACGGCGCGTGTTGTTGTTCGGGTTGTAGGCCACATTCGTCGCAAGCGCTTGGCGCGCGTCGGGGAACCATACCCAAAACAAGTTGACGATGTCGCCCTCTTGCGGATCCTTAATTACCGGAGAAATTCCGATGATGCGGCTCTTAAGTTCGCCCCGCTGCTTGTCAAAGTACCAGTCGCTCTTGATGTCCCATGCGAGGATGTTATTGGCCTTAATCTCAATAGAGTCAATCGCCAAGATGGTGCCGTCGTCGTTGTCGCGAATGGTATCGATTCGGAACAATCGGCTGCCCACTTCGCTCATGGTCAACGGACGCATGAACAAATCGTCGTCGTACACCTCGGTGATGCTGCCTTCGCTCATAATGGCATCCTTCATCACATCAAATAGCGACTTGCGGTCGGGCAAGACCTGAATCGGATAGTACAGCGGGTGGTTCAGCTTCTCCAGCGTGTGGATGCGCTCCCAGTTGCGGCGCGACCACAGCATGTCGTCTTGGCGCAAGTGGGGGTAGGGCACCACGCGCGTCTGGCTGACGTGAATTTCGGACTTAGGAATCAATCCATCGTCCTGGGGCGAGAGCACCTGGGCCTCGAGGGTAACCCCCACGAGCAACAGCGCTACTAATGAAGCAAATTTTTTCATGTTACTGAACGTCTAGAACTACGTTGGAAATGTTCTCAATACGCGCTCCCTGGGGAGTTTGCGCCTTGATTTTGCGAATAGAAACCGAAGACCCCGGGCGCAAACGTTCAATCTGGTCGCGCAAATCATTCGGGACTTTGTTTCCTTTGACTTGAATGGCGGGCTTGCCCTCAAGCTTGATTTCAAAGGCAGTAACCGAAAGGGGAAGATCAAACGGGAAGTCTTGGTATTCCGCTTCAACTATACCCTTGGCGAGCAAGCTGGTTGAAATCAAGCCCTCTTTTTTCTTGTAAACCATACCTACCGCTTGAGGAAGACCTTTAATCCGGTAAACTTTAGAACCCGCTTTGCGCGTCTTACCGTCCTTTTCCTTGACAGTTACCGATATGGTCACTTCTTTGCCCTCAACCTTGGTTACGTCAGCCACGTAGTTACCGGCTTTTCCGGAGATGCCCGGTCCAGAGACTACGAGATTTTCAGGTGCGACACCGGGAACCGAAACTTCAATGGGGTTGTCCACATTGCGGTAGAGTACGTTCATCTTAGTAGCAGCAATAACTACACTTGGAGGCGCGACCGTGTAGGTCAACTCAAACGGGTAGTCCTTGTCCCCTCCAGGTACGCGCATGCTGCCTCTGAGGGTCTTGCTGCCGTTTCCTGAGCCTTGAATGCGGATTTTACCCACACCTTCTTCAACCGACTGCGGCGTGACGCCTATGAACTGCGGATTGCGGCCTTTGTCGTAGGCGGCGAGGAATACGTCGGCCTCGAGGTAGTCGCCTTGAGTTACATAGGTACTCTTGGGCATAACAACCGCACGTACGTTGTCAAATTTCAGCGTGTTGGCGTCGATTTGTCCGTACAGGTGTTCCACCGTCTTGGCCTCCATACGGCGAACGCGCGACTGCAAGTCGGTCAGGAATGGGATGATGCCAGCTAAGGGAAGTTCGGCGAACGTGGCACGCTCCCAAGACATCTTCTTGCCCTCCACCACCTCATCGTCGAACATAAAGGTCTCATGAACGGCACGCTTCATCTCGGCATCACCATCCGTCTGCGATTCGAGAAAGGCTCGGTAGGCAATAAGTTTTTCCTTGATTTCCTTGGCCTTACCTTGACCGCCGATGCTCTTGTCGTTAAGCAGGTAGTTCTCCGCGATATCTCGGTTGTCCGCACCTTTGTATCGCCCTTCTTTATCCAAGCCACCCGTAAGTTGAACCATTTCATCCTTGGCTAACTTGAGAACTGCAAAAACCTCTTCAGATTGCTTTTGAACTTCTTTTGCGCGTTCATTGATGGGAATTGCGCGCGGATTTTCAGAAACCTGTGCCTGTATGGCCTGGTACATGGTCGCGGTTCCACGTTCGACGGTACTGACCGTAGCGTTCATTCCCAAGTCGAGCTTGTCTAGCACGCGAAGGATGTCTTTCGATACGTTCAAGGCCAGCATGGCGGTCAACACGAGGTACATCATGTTGATCATCTTCTGACGTGGAGATATTTTACCTGAAGCCATTACGTTTTAATAATCCAATTATCGAGAAATAAGATAAAGTCTGCCTTTGTATCAGGAACGCACGTTCATCGCGGCCAACATGTTTCCGTACACGGAATTCAGCTGAGAAAGGTTTTGGCTCAACTTATTCACTTCACCCGCAAGCGCTTCCGTATTTTGGGCAGAGGCACTAAGTTTCTCCATCACGGTGTTTTGAATGTCTACCTGACTCGTAGTGTTTTCTAATTGAACGGCGTACAGTGCGTTCAGGGCCTCCATGTTTTTGGCAGCCGCACTTAATTGCTGGCTGTACGCTGCACTCGCTCCTGCAGCATCCGTCGCAGTGTTCAATGAAGCGGCGGTTTCACTCAATTTGCGCATTCCCGCAGAAAGGCTGTCGAGTAATTCAGGACCAATTTTGGCTTCTTCCAGCATGCGGTCAAGCTCTTGAGTTACCGTGCCACGAACTTTTCTGTTAGACTTATTGTCTGCAACGGGTTCATTTTCGAGTTCCGGATATACCAACGACCAGTCGTAGTCCTTGGGCTGCGCTTCAAAAGCTGAAATGGCGAAAATCACTGCTTCGGTGGTAAGACCAAGGATTAGCATTAGGTCAGCTCCCTTCAAGTGAAGGATTTTGAACAGCGCACCCATAATAACTACGGCTGCACCCAAGCCGTAAAGCTTGGTCATGAAATTCTTAAAGCGCTTGCCGTTAACGTCGATTAAAGCCATTTTGAAGGGAGTTAAAGGGTTAAGAGAGAGATTGTTGGTTAATTTTTAGAAGTCGCGGCGGTCGCGGCCGAGGAAGCTTTGAACCGTGCGGAAGCCAATGTAGGACTTGGCGGTGTCTTGGTACTCGTAGTCGCGCATGCCGTTCTGCATGAAGATGGCCACGTCCTTCCATGATCCGCCGCGAATCACCTTGCGCTTGAGCGTCACGGGATCCGATTCGGCGGCGTTGTACTTGAAGTCGGGGCTGAAATCCGCTACGTAGAAGTACGAAGCCTCATCCCATGCGGTGCTGGTCCATTCGGCGACGTTGCCGGCCATGTCGTACAGACCGTATCCGTTGGGCTCATAGCTGTGCACTCGAACCGGATACATTCCGCCGTCGGCTACAAGGTTTCCGCGTCCGGGCTTAAAGTTCGCCAAGAAGCAGCCCTTGCTGTTGGTGGTGTAGGGCCCGCCCCAGGGGTAGGTTGTCAGTTCGCGTCCACCGCGTGCAGCGTACTCCCACTCGGCCTCAGTCGGCAGGCGGAACTCGTTCTCAATGAAGTCGTTGTTCTGCTTCAGGTAGGTATTGCGGTAGTGCGTACGCCAGTTGGCGAAGGCCGTAGCTTGCTTCCAGCTCACGCCCACTACGGGGTACTCGTCGTAGGCCGGGTGCCAGAAGTAGTTGTCGTGCAGGTTTTCGTTGAACGAGTACGTGAAGTCCGAAATCCACGCTAGGGTGTCCGGGTAAACATTCACAATTTCGCTCACGAAAAAGCTTGAGCGGTCGGATACTTTCTTGCCGTTTTTGATGTAGTCGCGGTACGAGAAGGTACGTCCGTCGCCGTCGGCGTCGCGGAAGTCTTTCTGCCAGCGGTTTTCTTTAGATGCAGCCTTTTGCTTGTCTACCCAAAAGTGCAGGTAGTTCAGCTGGCGGGAGTCAATGCTGCGTCCGCCCAAGAATCGCTCTTCGGGAGACAAGTACATCGACTCGATGATCTCCGTGTATTCCTCAGAGGGGTAGCGGTCGACGTCCCATACCAGACGGCGCGTCCAGTCGAGGTAGGTCTGCATCGAGTCCGGGTAGTTGAGTCCTACAAATTCTTCGTAGAAGGTCGGATTGTTCATGTCGGCGTAGTTGATGTACTCGTAGCCTTCGACCATGCCCTCAGCGAGGCGGTAGCGCAGGATGGAGTCGCGAACCCAATCGACAAATTGGCGGTACTCGTTGTTGGTGATTTCGGTTTCGTCCATGTAGAACGCCGGAACCGACACCGACTTGGTCGAAGCCGTGAGGGTTGCGGGGACGTCCACGTCGGAATTACCCATGGCAAACTGTCCTTGCGGAATGAAAACCATTCCGTAGGGGTCTGAAGGGTAGAAATCGGGGCGGTTTTGAACGCCAACCAATTCCCCGTGGTCTCCGCCCGAACAGGCAGCGAGAACCAGCGCGGCAAAGCCTGCGAGGGAAAAGGATTTAACCATAGGTAAGTGTTTCATGGTCTTGGTCTAACGTCTTTGAGGGCGCGATATTACAAAAATCTTGGATTACGGTAGCTACCGTTGATGCGCGGTGGAATTTCAATCGTGAAGCAATAAGTCAAAAATAACTCGTGAGAACCTGAAGAATAGGCACTTAAAGAGGATGTAGTAAGGTCGTAGGAATACGATGCCCGTAGGGAAGGCATAATCTGGTAGCCGAGCATTAGGCTTAAGGCGTCTTGGTTCCGGTACCCCAAGCCGGCGTAAATCTTGTCCAAAATGAGCGCGTTGGCATTGAGGTCCACGCTGAGGTTGGAGTTGAGGTCCGACTTGAGCAGCACGCTCGGGGTGATGCGAATCGGGGTGGACGTGGGCAGGTTAAAGCTGTATCCCCCGGTTAGGAAGTAGTGCATCGTGCTCTTAAAGCGGGCAGGACTGCCCGAGAATACGGCGTCGCTTTGAAGAAGGCGTGACGTGGATAGCCCGGCAAACCACGTATCGGTTGTGTAGTAAGCACCGAAATTCAGTTCGGGGGTGAAGGAGGTGGCTCCGTTGCCCACCACGGCAGGATCGCTCGGGTTGTCGGGGTAGATCCACTGAGCGTTGCGCACGTTCTTGTTTTTGAAGTCAACCGCCAAACCCAAACCAAGTTGGCCGGCACCCAGGTCCATTTGGTAGGCATACCCAAGTGCGGCCGAAACGTCTTCGAAAAAGCCGATGCGGTCGTTGACCACATTGAGCATGAGTCCGCCGTGAAGTACGTCGAGCGGAATCGAGGCATTCACGTTTAGGGTATTGGGTGCGCCTTCAAATCCGACCCACTGAAGTCGCTGCCCCATGTTAACGCAAATGCCTTCGCCGCTCCCTGCAACGCCAGGATTGAATCCCAAACGGTTGTGGTAGTATTGCGTGAACTGCACGTCCTGCTGCGCCCATAGCGCGCTGGAAATGAGCACCATTGCGCCTGTGATAATGGATTTGAAACGAGTCATTCGGGTGTTCAGGGTCAAGCGAATCAGCGCTAAAAGTAGCAAAAAATAGCGTTCGTACTTCAAAAAGCCTAAATCCCTCTTCGGACGATGCTCCACCACACGGCGGGAATTTCGCCATTTTGGGCTGTGTGAAAGTCGTCGGGGCTGCAGGGGATGAGGCTGTGGCGGGCGTCGGTACCAGGGTGGTTGGAAACCTCAATCCACCACCGCTGGCTCCAGGGTGACTTGTAAAACACTAATTCGCCTTCATCGTTGGGCAAGAGCACCGTGAAGCGGAGGTAGTCCGATTTGCTGCGGTGCGGAAAATCGCCCACGCGCCCGGCGACGCCGTCGATAAAGTACCAAAGACCTTGGGCCCAAAGGTGGGCATTTTGGCCGTCGAAGTCGCGGGAGGCTACAAAGTCGGTTAAGCAAAGGGCGCTGAGCTTGTCGCTGAATCCGGCGTAGCGGAGTACGGCGCAGAAGGACTCGCCCGTGAGCCCGTTGGGGTTGGCATCGTACTGGGCAGGCGCGTCGGCGGCGCGGACGGCGGCGTTGTGCGCCACGACCAGGTCGGCGTCGCGGATCCAGGGTTCCGCTCGCTGAATGGGCTGAAGTTCGCCCGCTCGGTGCACTTCGAGGTGCATTTTTTCGGCGAGGTCGAGCACCGACTGCGCCACAAAGTAGCTCTGGTGCGCTAAGTGGCTGACGTGAAAGAGCCGGAAGGGCTTCATCGTGAGCATTTGCGCGAGGAGGTTGCTACGGTCCGGCAGCACGTGGTCGTCGCCGAGGGCGATGCGGTTGTTGACCAAGCACGCGTTGATGGTCCGCTCGAGACGGCCAAACGCTCGGTATACGCCCAAGGGCCAATCGGAGTCGGCTCCCAAGAATACCGGAATGCAGCCGTACTGCAGGACTTCGACGGCGAGCTCTTCGACGGCCACCAGCGTGTCCACGCGGTCGCGGCCCGGAATCAAGTTGCCCAGGTCTGCGACCTGCAGGTCCCAAGGCCCCCAGAACAGGGGGTACAGCGCTCGGCGGACGCAGTCGGCGACTTCGTGGGTTCCGCCCCGCAGTTCAGGGACGCCGATCAGGGCAACGGCCACACCGCGCAGGTCGGGCACCTCGCCGTGGTTTTTGCGGATGGACGCTCCTAAGGTTTCGTGGGGCCAGGCTTCGGTGAAATCGGCCCCGAGGGATTCAAGCCATTCGGTACCCATACGTTACTTGGTTTTGCGCGCCGTCGATTTGCGGGTCGAAGTTTTGGCGGCATTGGGCTTCGCGCCCCCGCGGCCACGGCCCTTGGCTCCGCCGGAGCTCGGTTGGTGCTTTGCGATGAGTTCGTGCACGTCGTCGGCGGTGAGTGATTCAGGCTCGGTACCGCGCGGAATTTTGACGTTCTCCTTGCCCCACTTGAGGTAGGGACCAAAGCGGCCCTTGCGCAGTTCTACTTCTCCGTCTGGAGTTGAAAAGGTCTTCATGAGTGAGGCCTGCGCCGCGGCCAGTTTGGCCTCCACGAAGCCGATGGCTTCGGCCTCGGTCACGCTCAGGGGCGTGGCCGGCGGGGTGATGCTGGCAAAGGTCTTGTCCCACTGAATGTAGGGTCCGAAGCGCCCAAAATTGGCCCGCAGCGGCTTGCCCTCGTAGGTTCCGACCAGGCGGGGGAGGCGCAGCAGCTCCAGGGCCTCAGCCAGGCTGATTTTGTCGAGCGTGTAGGGTTCGGGAATGCCTACAAACTTGGCGTCGGCTTCGTCGCCGTCGCCGCCGCCGAGCATGACGACCGGTCCAAACTTGGCCAGTCGGGCCGAAACTTGACGGCCGCTTTCGGGGTGGGTTCCCAGCACGCGCACCGACCGAACGCGCTCGCTCTCTTCGGATTCCGTGACGAGGGGGTGAAACTTGGCGTAGAAGTCCCCCAGAATTTGCTGCCATTCGGCACGGCCTTCGGCCACTTCGTCAAATTGGGCTTCCATTTTGGCGGTGAACGAATAGTCCATGACGCCCCCAAAGTGCGCGACGAGGTAGTCGGTCACGAGGTTGCCAATGTCGGTGGGCACGAGGCGCCCCTTGTCGGAGCCGAATTTTTCCTCGCGCTGCGACCAATTCCATTGGCTTCCGCCGGTCCATTCGGCAAATGCGATGTGGCGGACTTCGCCTTCGCGCACGCCCTTGGCGACGTAGCCGCGGTTTTGAATCGTCGAAATCGTCGGCGCGTAGGTCGAAGGACGTCCAATGCCCTCTTCTTCAAGGGCTTTCACCAGCGTGGCTTCGGTGAAGCGCCCCGGCGGGCGGGTGAAGCGCTGGGTGGCGGTGGCGCTCGCAAGCTGCACAGCATCTCCCTGCTTGAGGGGCGGAAGCATTCCGGCTTCGTCTTCTTCTTCGTCTACCCCCTCGCGGTACACCTTCAAAAAGCCTTCGAAGGCGATCATTTCGCCCCGCGCAATGAACTCGGCAGCCGAATTGCTGAGGTGGGCCACGGTGCGGTCAATTTGGGCGTCGGCCATCTGGCTGGCGAGGGTGCGCTTCCAAATGAGTTCGTACAGCTTTTTTTCGGCCGCGTCGTTTCCGGCGGACTTCACCAGCATGTTGGTCGGGCGAATCTCCTCGTGGGCCTCTTGAGAGCCCGCGCTCTTGGTGGTGTAGCGGCGGGTTTGGGCAAA
>SYCM01000124.1 GCA_005786915.1 Bacteroidota bacterium
TAGGGCTGCGAAATGGTTTGTCCCGCCGCAATGGGAAACGCCACGTCTTGGTAGGCAAATTCTTCGAACGAACTCTCGAGAAAAGCATGCCGCGGGATGCGCCCCATTGCCGACAAAACCCGCTCGTTATCAATGCCTTTGGCGCGCAAAAGAGCCATGAGCTGCTGGCGCTGTCCTTGGTGTCGGGGCAAATCGGGAGTCACGGGCCGAAAGTACAACCGTACCTTTGGCCAGAATGCGAAACCACCGGCTTTTTTTCAACGCCCTGAACACGGCGGCGGCCCTGGGAATTCTGGCCTTAACCACGGCCTGCGAACCCAAGGAGGCCAAACCCGTAGTCTACCTGAGCATTGACAGCTTGACGCTCAAGCCCGACCCCGCTCGCGGTACGTCCAGTGCGCATGTGCGCTCGGTGTGGGTAGAATCTGAGGGGATTTACTACGGGGTTTTTCCACTTCCCGCGCGGATTCCCTTGCCCGTGAGCAACCCCAACGCTACGGTGCGGCTTTATCCAGGCGTGGAGGTCAACGGAATCAGTAGCTTCCAATCGCAGTACGAGTTTTACCAGCCCTACGAGCGCGCGCTCAACAGCAGTTTTGGCTCGACGGTGTCGTGGCCGCCCGCAACTCCCGCGGTACTCGAATACGAACCGTGGGCCAACGTCGTTATTGTGGAGGACTTTGAGGCCGCAGGCATTCAGTTTGCGCCCAGTCCGCGCAGCGATACCGTGTGGACCCGAACAACTTCTGAACGCTTTCCGGCCCCTTCGGGCGAATCCAACAGCAGCAGCGGCATGGTCATCATGCGGCCGGGCCAGCAAATTTTTGAGGCCATCACGCAGCAGGCCTACACCCTTCCCCGCGGCGGAAGCAATGTGTACTTGGAGTTCAACTACAAGTCGACGATGCCGTTTAGCCTGGGGGTCGTGGCCAATCAGCCCGTCCAAACCACCCAGCAGCCCACGGTTACGTTCCGCGACAAGGCGCAGTGGTCCAAGGCCTACGTCAACCTGGTGACCGAAGTTTCGGGGTTCCCTAACGCCCTTAACTTCAATCTTTACATAGGGGCGGTGCGCACCCGGCCTGATAAAGCCGACACGTTGTGGGTAGACAATTTTAAGCTCGTGTACCAGTGAGCCCTCGGAGCCCGCTCCTTCGCAAAATTCAGCGACGCTACACACTGACGTACGTTCTTGCGGACGCGCTGGCCGCCGGCATCGCCTACACCTGGCTATACGACTACCGAAAGTCGGTCGCTGAACCCGCTCGGTTTGGCCTGACTGAGCTCGAATGGGATTCGTTTTACCCCATAGGTTTGGGAACCACGGCCTTGCTGTGGATCGGCACGATGGCCATGTTGGGTCTTTACCAAAGCGTGCTTCGCAAATCGCGCCTTACCGAATTGAGCCGCTTGATTCAAGTCGGCTGCCTGTTCGTAATCAGCTACTTTCTGCTGTTTTTGCTGGACGACTACGTCAAGAGTTACCAGAATTATTGGGGGGAAATTCAGCGGTTTGGCGGCGGAATTTTAGTGTTGAGCATCGCGTTTCGCTTAGTCTTGGGCACCCACCTGCGCTGGAAGATCACGCAGAAGAAAATCCACTTTCCCACCCTGCTGATCGGAGAGCGGGCGCTGCTCGAACAGCATCGGACCAAACTAGAATCTCACGCGGCGGCCTCCGGCGAAGTCCTGGCCGGCTGGATGGCTGCCTTGGGATCAGGTACCGAAACGCCCTGCTGCAACCTTCCGCACCTTGGACCGGCGCGCGATGTAGCCATTTGGGCAGAGCGTTTAAGCATTGAAGACGTCGTTGTCGCCCTCCCCCCCACGGAACACCAGCAGCTGACGCCAATTTTGCTAGAGCTTGAGCAGCTAAAGGTGAGGATCTTCATGATTCCCGACACCTACGGCATTTTGTCGGGCATGGTGGGACTCGACGAACACGGGGTTCCGCTCATGGAATGGCACCACGAGCCCATGGATGCCTGGCAGCGCAACAGCAAGCGCGCGGTGGATTTGACCATTTCGGCGATGGCACTCCTTGTTTTAGCCCCAGTACTGGCAGTCGTGGCGGTCGCGGTGCGGCGTACGCCGGGGCCGGTGTTTTTCACCCAAGAACGCTTAGGTCGGGGCGGCAAGCGCTTTCAAATTGTCAAGTTTCGCACCATGCGCGTCGACGCGGAGGCGCAGGGACCGCAACTCTCCAGCGAAGACGATCCGCGCATTACCCCCGTGGGGCGCGTGCTGCGCAAGTACCGCCTGGACGAGCTTCCGCAGTTTTGGAACGTCTTGGTGGGCGACATGAGTATTGTTGGACCAAGGCCTGAACGTGCGCATTTTGCCGAACAAATTCTCGCCCGCGCTCCGCAGTACCGCCACGTATACAAGGTTCGCCCCGGCATTACCAGCTGGGGCATGGTCCGCTTTGGGTATGCCAGCACCGTCGACGAGATGATACGGCGCATGGAATTTGACCTGCTGTACATCGAAAACATGTCTTGGCGCAACGACCTCAAGGTTTTGGTGTACACAGTGTGGACCGTGCTCAAAGGACGCGGAAAGTAGGCTCCAGGCCGTACTTTTAGGACATGAAGCACTGTACCGTACTCGGCGCAGGCACGATGGGCAACGGAATTGCCCACGTGTTCGCCACCAGCGGATGGAACGTCTCGCTGTTTGACATCAGCGCGCCCGCCTTGGAGCGCGCCGTAGCCACCATCACCAAGAATTTAGAGCGCCAAGTGGCCAAAGAACTGCTGACGGCCGAGGCGGCCGCAGCGGCGGTTGCGCGCATCCGCACGCACACAGATTTAGCAGTGGCCGTGTCGGGTTCCGCCCTGGTGGTCGAGGCCGCAACCGAAAACGTCGACATCAAGCTCAAGCTTTTCGCTCAGCTCGACGAACTGTGTGAGCCCGAGACCCTGCTCGCGTCGAACACCTCGTCTATTGCCATTGGCCGAATTGCGGCGGCGACCAAGCGTCCCGACAAGGTCATCGGAATGCACTTTATGAATCCGGTTCCGGTGATGAAGCTGGTAGAAATCATCCGGGGCTATAAGACCTCAGACGCGACCGCGTCTCTGGTGGCCGACATCAGCCGCCAATTGGGTAAAATCCCCGTGGAATGCAACGACTATCCGGGATTTGTCGCCAACCGCATCCTCATGCCGATGATCAACGAAGCCATTGAAGCGCTTCAAACGGGCGTAGGAAGCGTGGAAGCCATCGATTCCATTATGAAGCTGGGTATGGCGCACCCCATGGGACCCTTGCAGCTGGCCGACTTTATCGGCTTGGACGTGTGCCTTAGCATCTTGCGCGTACTCCACGAGGGACTTGGACAGCCCAAGTACGCTCCCAACCCGCTTCTCGTGGCCATGGTCACCGCGGGCGACCTCGGAGTGAAGTCCGGGCGCGGATTTTACGACTACGCGAACGGAACCAAAGACGCTCCCGTCGCCCCTAACTTTAACTAACCTTCTCGGAACCTCATGAAAAATCACCTCTTCTTCGGCGCCATGCTCGCCTCAGCTGGGCTCTTTGCTCAAGTAGACCTCATCAACAAGGTTTCGGGCAACGGCGCACGCGACAGCAAAACGTTTCAGTTCACGACCGTGTACGACCTTGAAGCCACCCCGGTAAAGGACCAGGGGCGCTCGGGCACCTGCTGGAGTTATTCCGCCACCGGATTCCTGGAGTCGGAACTGCTTCGCATGGGCAAGCCCGCCGTCGACCTTTCGGAGATGTACACCGTCCGCAAAGTATACCAAGACAAGGCCGAGAAGTACGTCCGCCTGCACGGCGCCCTCAACTTCGCCCAAGGCGGCGCCTGCCCCGACCTCTTTTACGTAATTGACCGCTACGGAGCGGTTCCGCAATCTGCCTACGCCGGCCTCAACTACGGCACCGAGGGCAACGACCACGACGAGCTCGAGGCCGCCCTCAAGGGAATTGTCGACGCAGTAGTGAACAAAAACTCAGGAACCGTGACCACCGCGTGGCACAAGGGCTTCACAGGATACCTCGACGCCTACCTTGGCGCGGAGCCCGCGACGTTCACCTACGAGGGCAAGACCTACACTCCGCGCAGCTTTGCCGACAAGTTCGTCGGAATTAATACCAAAGACTACGTGCAGCTCACCAGCTTTACGCACCACCCCTTCGGTTCGTGGTTCGCCATTGAAGTTCCCGACAACTGGACGTGGGGCACGTCGTACAACGTTCCGCTCGACGACATGATGGCGGCGATTGACCACGCCCTGGCCAACGGATTCACCATCGCTTGGGCCACCGACGTGTCTGAAAAAGGATTTTCGCTCAACAACGGCGTGGCCGTGTGGCCCGCACAAAAATGGTCCGACATGAGCGCCGAAGAAAAAACTGCCGTCTTTACCGGGCCGCACGAAGAGGCTGTGGTGACGCAGGCTTCGCGCCAAGCGGCATTTGACAACTACGAAACCCAAGACGACCACGGCATGCAAATCGTCGGCAAGGTCAAAGACCAGTCCGGCGCTGCCTACTACATCGTGAAGAACTCCTGGGGTCCGCGCAAGAACTCCTACCGCGAGGGCTACATTTACGCGTCTGAAGCCTTTGTACGTGCCAAGACCATTTCCATCATGCTGCACAAGGACGGATTGCCCAAAGCGACTAAGAAGGCGGCAGGGTTTTAAGTCGTACGTTTCTGCAGAATCCCGGTTCAGGATCCGTGCCTGAGTCGGGATTTTTGTTTACATCCGCTCGGGCGCCTCGATTCCGAGCATTTCAAGCGCTCGGCGAAGGGCGTTGGCGGTGGTTCCGCATAAATCTAGGCGAAAGGCCACGAGGGCATCAGACTCCGCGTTGAGAATCGGATTCGCTTGGTAGAATCCGTTAAACGCCTTTGCGAGGTCGTAGGCGAACTGCGCCACCACGGCCGGGCTGTAGGTCCGTGCCGCCTGCTGCACCGCTTCGGGAAAACGATCGAGGACCTGAATGAGCTCCTTGCTGCGCTCGTCGACGGCTACCTCAGCCCACGACCACGATGAGGTTCGTCCTTTGGCCTTGCGCAAGATGCTCCGGATTCGGGCGTGGCTGTACTGAATGAAGGGTCCCGTGTGTCCGTTGAAATCAATGGACTCCTCGGGGTTAAACACCATGCGCTTGCGCGGATCCACCTTCAGTATGAAGTACTTCAAGGCTCCGTGGCCCAAAACTCGGTAGAGTTGCGCCTTTTCGTCCTCACTGAGCCCGTCGGTCTTGCCGAGCTCTTCGCTTAGGGAGCGTGCCGTGGATTCCATTTCGTCGAGCAGGTCGTCAGCGTCGACGACCGTCCCTTCACGAGACTTCATCTTGCCGCTTGGCAAGTCTACCATACCGTAGCTCAAGTGGTAGAGCTGGTCGGCCCAGGCGTAGCCCAATTTTTTAAGGATCAAAAACAGCACTTTAAAGTGGTAGTCCTGCTCGTTGCCCACCACATAAGTCAAGCGGTCAATCGAAAAGTCTTTAAAGCGTTGAATCGCAGTCCCAATGTCTTGAGTCATGTACACTGAGGTTCCGTCGCGGCGCAGAACAAGTTTCTCGTCAAGGCCGTCCTCGCGCAAGTCAATCCATACTGAGCCGTCGTCCCGACGGTAGAACACGCCGCGCGCCAATCCCTCTTCAATGTCTTGCTTGCCCAGCACGTAGGTGTCGGACTCGTAGTAGTTGCGGTCAAAGCGAACGGCCAAACGGCGGTAGGTTTGGTTGAAGCCGTCGTACACCCACCCGTTCATGGTGGCCCAGAGCCCGCGCACCTCGTCGTCGCCCGCCTCCCATTGGCGAAGCATTTCTTGAACCTCACGCATGCACGGAGCCTGCGCCTTGGCGGCATCTTCATCGAGGCCTTGGGCCATGAGTTCGCGCACCTGGGCGCGGAATTCCTGATCGAAGCGCACGTAAAAATCGCCCACGAGGTGGTCGCCCTTCGTACCGGAGGATTCGGGGGTGATTCCGCCACCAAATTGCTTCCACGCCCACATGCTTTTGCAAATGTGCACGCCTCGGTCGTTCACAATCTGAACCTGAACCACTTTGCGGCCGCTGGCCTCGAGGATGCGGCTTACGCTGTGTCCGAGCAAAATGTTGCGCACGTGCCCAAGGTGCAGCGGCTTGTTGGTGTTGGGACTGCTGAATTCCACCATGGCGGCCGGGGCCTTGGGATCTACGGTGGCGGTGCCCCAAGCTTTGGCCGTTCGAATGACGTCGAACCGTTCCTGAATTTGCTGCGAACTGAGGACTATGTTCAAAAATCCCTGAACCGCGTTGTAGCGAACGACCATGGGCGTTGCCGCTAGAAGCGCTTCTCCTACCTCGCGGGCGGTGTCTACGGGCGATTTGCGGCTGAGCTTGAGGAAGGGAAAAACCACTAGGGTTGCGTCGCCCTCAAAGTCCTTACGGGTTTCCTGTAGTTCAACGGGACCCTCCCATCCATACAACGTATTTAAGACCGTCGAAACGGCCGATTCTAAGGCGTCAGCCATGTGCATTAAAGATTGGTACGTCGGCTTAACCGCTCCTGAAGGCGGTACACCGTGTTTTGAAGTAAGCGGAATGCCGTCGTTCCCATGGCGTTGCCGCCTTTATCCAGCAGCGGATTGATTTCGGTGAACTCCAGGCAGCGCACTAAGGGCGCATCGGCGAACAGCTCGAGCAGTTGCTTGGCCTCGGACTCGTCAAAGCCGCCGGGCACCGGAGTTCCCGTACCGACTGAAATGCTAGGGTCCATAGAGTCCACGTCAAACGAAACATAAACCATGTCGCAGTCCTTCATTTGGGCCATAACCCGCCGGACCACGGTCGAAATTCCGAGCTCGCGAACCTCGGGCACGCGGTACACCTTCATGCCGTACTTCTCGATCAAGAAATCCTCGGGTTCTTCGGTGCTGCGAAGGCCGATGAAGGCGATGTCTTCGGGGCGCACGCGCTGCGGATGGCCCTTGAGCTTCGTCCAGGAGTCGCGGGTGACGGGACTGGGATCGTTGATCTTGCACTCGAGGTTGTCTTCGCCCATCGCCGTGGCCAGGGGCATACCGTGCATGTTCCCTGAGGGCGACGTGTAGGGCGAATGCATGTCGGCGTGGGCGTCAATCCACACCACCCCGAGGCGCGCGAGCGGAAAAGCCTGCTTGATCCCCGCGATGGTTCCGCCCGCGTTGGAATGGTCGCCGCTGAGCACCAGCGGAAACTGCCCGTCGTCCAAGGTTTCGGCAACTACGGCCGAAATTCGGCGGTACATGCGCACAATTCCGCGAATCCGCTTGCCGTAAGGGGTCTCGGGATGGCGGTAAAGTAGCGCGTTGTTGGTCTGCACCTTGCGCGGCTGAAGGGCCCTGAAAAACTTGGGTTGAATGCTGAACGAAGCGCTGCGAATGGCCGCATAGCCCAGGCTCGAACCTCGGGTTCCAGCGCCCAATTCAGACATCGCGGTGATTAACTGCAGCATAGACCAAAGGTAAGAATTGGCCTACCTTTGGGCGTAGTCCATGGCCCGAACATCTTCAAACTCCCCTTCGTCGTGGCTGGCTGACCTCAAGTCGGCCTGGCAAGACGTCAAACAAAGTCCTTCCCTCCATTCCGTTTTCGGACTTATCGTGCTGTTAATCGGCATATTGGGCTTCATCGCCAGCGCGTCCACCTTGAGCACGTGGACCGCCGACTACAGCGCCATGGAGCTCGGTTTTTCTCAGGTCGTGAGCCAGCGCGAGGTGGTCGTGCACAACCTTTTGGGTTCGATTGGGGCCGCGGTAGGCATGGTGGTCACGGTGCGCGGATTTGGCGCCGCCTCGCTCCTTCTTTGGGCGGTCGTCATGGCATTTGGCTTGCGGTGGGGGCTCGGACTTCCCATTCGCACCCTGAGGTTTGCCCGCCGAAGCCTGCTGCGGGCCCTGCTCGTCACGAGCGGACTCGCCCTGATTCCCTGGAACGCCGGCGACGCCGTTGTGGGCGACTACGGACGCTTGCTGGCCTCGTGGTCCACGCACTGGATCGGCACATTGGGTTCCGCGTTGAGTTGGTTCGTGCTGTGCGGCGTGCACATTGTTTGGGTATTTCAGCTTCGCCCGCAGCAGCTCGGCGAGCGATTTGCCGCTCCCGCTGCAGCCGATCCCGTTCCGCAGCCCCCTGTATTGAGTGAAGAAGAGCTACTGGCCGACGAAGCCCCCGTAGTTGTCGACCTCATGGAGCCAATGGCAACTGCCGAAGCACCCTGGGACGACGACGATGAGCTCCCCGAACGGGTGCTGCAGAGCGGCAGTGCCCACGACATCGCCTTGGATGTGGCGCCGCTTGCCCAGCCCGAGCCCGAGGAGTCGGCCCTTGCGGCCGTAGCGCACGAAGTAGCCAGCGCAGGGCCCTACGATCCGCGCCGCGACCTTTCGCGCTATCAATTCCCCACGCTGCAGCTGCTCAACGACTACGGGCAAACGGTGGCCAAGGTGGACCAAGAAGAACTAGAGGCAAACAAGGAGCGCATTGTCGACACGCTGCGCAACTACAAGATTGAGATTGCCAAAATCAAGGCCACGGTAGGTCCGACCGTAACCTTGTACGAAATCGTTCCCGAAGCGGGAATCCGCATCAGTAAGATCAAGTCGCTTGAAGACGACATTGCCTTAAGCCTTAGCGCCTTGGGAATTCGCATCATCGCGCCAATTCCAGGCAAAGGAACCATAGGCATTGAGGTTCCCAACCGCCACCCGCAGATGGTGAGCATGCGGTCGGTGCTGGCGAGCGAGAAATTCCAAAAAACCGACATGGATCTGCCACTCGCCCTAGGCAAGACCATCTCCAACGAGGTGTTTGTCGTGGACCTGGCGAAAATGCCCCACCTGCTCATGGCGGGCGCAACCGGCCAAGGTAAGTCGGTTGGCCTCAACGCTATTTTGGCGTCGATTCTCTACAAGAAGCACCCGGCCGAGGTCAAGTTTGTCTTGGTTGACCCCAAAAAGGTTGAACTGACGCTGTTCAACACCATTGAGCGGCATTTTTTGGCCAAGCTTCCAGGTACCGACGAGGCGATCATTACCGATACGACCAAGGTGATCCACACGCTGAACTCGTTGTGCATTGAAATGGACCAGCGCTACGAGCTACTCAAGTCCGCATTTGTGCGCAACCTCAAGGAGTACAACGCCAAGTTTACCGCGCGCAAACTCAACCCTGAGGAAGGTCACCGCTACCTTCCCTACATCGTTCTTGTAATCGACGAGTTTGCTGACCTCATCATGACGGCAGGCAAAGAGGTCGAAACCCCGATTGCGCGCCTGGCTCAGCTAGCCCGCGCTATTGGTATTCACTTAATTGTAGCTACTCAGCGGCCCTCGGTCAACGTCATCACGGGAATCATCAAGGCCAACTTCCCGACGCGGATCGCGTTCAAAGTGAGCGCTAAAATTGACTCGCGGACCATTCTTGACGCAGGAGGCGCCGAGCAGCTCATCGGCAAGGGAGATATGCTGATTTCGAGCGGAAACGACTTGATTCGACTGCAGTGTGCGTTTCTGGACACCCCTGAGGTCGAGCAGATTTGCGAGTTCATCGGCGGCCAGCAAGGCTACCCAGAGGCCTACCAGCTCCCGGAGTATGAGTCTGAAGAAGGCGGACTCGGCGGCGGAGGGAACTACAGTGCCGACGAGCGCGACAGCATGTTTGAAGAAGCGGCGCGCATCGTGGTCATTCACCAGCAAGGCTCGGCATCTCTTTTGCAGCGCAAGCTCAAGCTGGGCTACAACCGCGCGGGACGCTTGATTGACCAACTCGAAGACGCCGGAATCATCGGACCCTTCGAAGGCTCTAAGGCCCGCCAAGTAATGGTTCAGGACGAAGTACAACTCAACGAACGACTCAAAAACCTATGATTTTTCGAACCTTAGCCGTGGCCGCGCTCTTCCTTGTGGGAGGCACCGCGCTCGCCCAGACCGAGACCCCCTTGGCATTTCTTCAGCGCGTAAAAAAGCAGGCGCTCGCGTACTCCGACCAGAAAATCAGTTTTACGTCGGTGCTAGACGCCCCCGGCCGGAACGGCCAGCGCGTGCAGCGCAAAACCAGCGGTGAGGTGTGGGTCAAAGGCGAGTCCGCCAAATTGGTGCTGCAGGGGCAGACTTTTTTCTTCAAGAGCGGCGTGGTAACCACCGTGAGCCCTGAAGACGAAGAAATTGTGGTGCGCAGGCTCGACGGAGACGCCAAGCAGTACACGCCCGCAGTGCTTCTGAGCCAGTACGAAAAAAGTTCTTCGTTTGCCTGGGCAGGAACCCAAACCGTCGCCGGCCGCAGCATCAAGCTGGTCAGCATGGTTCCAAAAAACGACCCCGACGTGGCTAAAGTGATTTTGGGCGTCGACGCCAAGACCCTCAAGCTGTACAGCTATACCGAAGAAGGGAAAAACGGCACCAAGTCGACCATCACCATGATCGCGTACGAAACCAACAAAGGGCTGACTGCCAACGACGTCGAGTTCAAGCGCTCGAACTACCCAGCCAACTACGAGTACATCGCTCCCAAAACCAAGTAAGGCTTGGGCAAGCTCGATCGGTACTTCATCGGGAACTTTGTTCAGATTTTTGCCAAGACCCTGGCATTGAGCGTGTTCATTCTGCTCATGCAGATGGTGTGGAAGTACATGGACGACCTCGCGGGGCGCGGAATTTCCGTGCTTCGTATCCTCGAGCTCATGGGCTACTGGTCGGTGTCGATTCTGCCCATGGCGGCGCCCATCGCCGTGCTGTTTGCAGGCATTATGGTGTACGGGCAATGGGCGGAGTCGCGCGAGTACGCCGCCGCTAAGGCCGCGGGTTTTTCGTTCGTGCGCATGCTTCGCCCCGTCACCGCCGTATTGGCCGTAATCGCCGTGCTCATGTTTTTTGTGAGCAACAACTTCATTCCTGTGGCCAACTTCAAGGGCGAGAACCTGCTGCTCAACATCGCCCGGCAAAAACCTACGTTCAAGCTTAAACCAGGGGTGTTTGTGGCGGGTCTCGACGGGTTTAGCGTGAAAGTGGGCCGCAAAGAAGACAACCGCATCTACGACGTGATTCTTTACGACCACCGCGAGCGGGGCCGCGGAAACACGGGGGTGCTCACCGCCCCCGAGGGCGAAATCCGCTATCCTGAAGGAAGTCCCACAATGACTCTCGTGCTGCGCAACGGGCGCAGCTACCTCGACGTGAACGAGTCGGTGCGCGAAGAACGCCTGCGCCAAGGGATGCTGGCCGCTACCTTCGACAGCATGGTGGTGCGCATGGACATGTCGTCGTTTTTGCTCGGTGACCTCGGCGGAATTCAGCGCAGCAACGAATTCAACATGCTCACCCTGTCGCAATTGGACACCTCAATCGACGTGCTCGAGCTGCAAATCGCCGACCGCTTGACCGAGGTCAGCAGCGGTATGCGGCGCAAGCTGGGCGGATGGGCCGAAGACAGCATCCAGCGAACGAGCGCCATCGACACCTCGCTGAAGGTAGCTACTCGACTCCAAGCCATTCATCGATATCGGGCGGTGCAAAATGCGGCCTACCTCGCCCAGAGCAACCGAGACTACATGAACCAAATCGCTTCGGAGCTCGATTGGCGCAACCAGCACCTTGCCCGCCACTACTTAGAATGGCACAAAAAGTTCAGTGTGGCCGTGGCCTGCGTGCTCCTCTTTTTTATCGGCGCTTCCCTCGGTAGCGTCATTCAGCGGGGCGGATTTGGTTGGGCTTTCGTCGCAAGCGTCTTGCTCTTTTTGCTGCACTACGTGCTCACCATGGTGTCTGAAAAACTAGGGCGTACGTGGGTTCTCTCGCCGTTTTGGGCCATGTGGGGACCCAATCTAGTTCTTACGCCGGTGGCCTTAGCGATGACCTGGTGGGCCTCGCGGGACGGCCGGCTCAACCTCAGCCTTCCCCGGAGGTTTCGGACCTCGACTCCCGCCGCATGAACATCCTTCACCTGTGCAACAAAGTGCCGTTCCCAGGGCGCGACGGAAGCAGCCTGGCGATGGAATCCCTGATTCGCATCGAAGCAGGCCTTGGCCACCAGGTGCACGTCGTCGCGCTCAACACTGAAAAGCACTGGGTAGCTGATCCCCAAAGCCCCTATTCGGGGGTAACGATTGAAGCCGTAGCCGCCGCGACCAAGCCCACCCTTAAAACGGCCTTGGAGAATCTGGTTTCGAACGAAAGCTACTACGCCAGCCGTTTTTGGACCCCTGAGGCCGCCCAAGCGATTCGGCAGCGAGCTCAAAGCGCCGACGTGGTGGTGTTCGACAGCATTTTTATGGCCGTCTACCTGGACGAAGTGGGAACCGTGCCCACCGTGCTTCGCGCCCACAACGTCGAGCACGCCATTTGGATGCGTGGACTCCCCGATGAACCCTGGTACCGAAAAAGCTACGTGGCCTTGCAGGCCCGGCGGCTTCGTCGATGGGAGGCTGAAATCGCCCGACGGGTCTACCGCATTTGGGCCATCAGTCCCGAAGACGCTTCGTGGTTCGGTGGTTTGGGCGGACCGACGTGCTCGGTGCCGTGCAGCTTTGATGCCGCGTCGGGTCCTTGGGTCGAATCGGGCGCCGCATCGCCCAAAACCTACCACTTAGGCGCCTTGGATTGGTCCCCCAACGTGCGCGGCATGAAGTGGTTCCTCGACGAGGTCGCCCCCCTCCTTCGGGCTGCTGAAGTCGACGTGTACAGCGCGCAATGGCCGTTCGCTTCGGCTCCCGACCGCGTACATCCCCGTTCAGGCCTGCCCCACTTTGCCGACTACGGACTGTTCGTTGCCCCCATTCGCAACGGAAGCGGCATGCGCATCAAGCTCCTTGAGGCTATGGCTCGCGGAAAGGCCGTGGTTACTACGCCCTTGGGGGCCGAAGGGCTCGGCACCACTGACGGGGTTCACCTGGTGTTGGCGGAATCTCCCCGCGAATTCGCGTCGGCCCTGGAGGCCTTGAGCACCAACTCCCCTCGGCGCGTCCAGATTGGACGTGCGGCGGCGGAGCATGCCCGTGCGCACTTCGCGGATCCGCACGTTGCAGAACGCATTGCCAAGGAACTAGCGACCTTTGCCCCGTGATGGAAGCACTCGCTTGGCTGCTCTGGGGGCTTGCCCTGGTACCCTACACGCTCTACCCCGCGGTGGTGCGCTTTCTGGGGCGCAGGTCCACCGCCCAACCTGAGCCGCTGCGCAGCGCTCCGCACGTCAGCGTCGTCTTCGCTGCCTACAACGAGGAGGCCGTGATCGAAGCCAAGCTCGAAAGCCTGCTCGCCCAAGACTACCCGGGCACCTTTGACGTGTGGGTCGGGTCCGACCAATGCACCGACCGCACCGACGAACTTTTGACCGCGTTCGCGGCACGCGACCCCCGAATTCATTGGATTCGCATGGAAACGCGCAGCGGTAAGGCCCAAATCATCAACCGATTGGTCGCCGAATCCTCGGGCGACTGGGTGGTCGGGACCGACGCCAACATTTGGTTTGCGCCCGACTGCCTCAGCGAACTGATGCGCGAAGCCCAAGCCAACCCCAAAGCCAGCGTCGTCGGCGGGTCGCTGTTTTACCGAGGACTGACGGGGCCCAGCAACCCCACGTCACCCAGCATCGCCGACGAAGAACGTTGGTACATGAACTGGGAGAACTTCGCCAAGCGGGTCGAATACGAGCGCACCGGATGCGCCATGGGGGTGGAAGGCGGCTTGTACGCGATACGGCGCGACGCCTTTCGAAGCATTCCCTTCGGAACCTTAATGGAAGACTTCTTTTTGAGTTTTTCGGCGATGCTCCGCGGAGAGCATGTGGCTTGGTCGCTCACGGCGCGGGGAAGCGAAGACGTCAGCCACGACCCCCAGCGCGAATTCCGCCGCAAGGTGCGAATTGCCCACGGCAACTGGCAAAACGTAGGTCGATTTGCTTCTTCGATGCTCCGGCTGCGCCCGTCGGTCCTGGCGGTCTTTTGGGGGCATAAGCTGCTGCGTTGGCTCACGCCCTTACTGGTCCTCGGCGGAATTTTGGCCGGCGCCGTTCCGGGCGAACCCTGGTCCGAGGCGGGCCAATGGGCCTGGGCGCTGTTTGCGGGCCTGTCCGCCTACACCTTGCTGGTGTACCACGGCATCGTCCGGGTGCTGGACCGCATCCCCGGGCTGCGCACGCTGCACCACCTACTTCTCATGAATTTGGCCCTGGGCCTGGGCTTCGTGCGCTACCTTCGCGGCGGAACCAACGGCATTTGGGAACCCACTCCGCGAACCCCATGAACAGCACCCTTTTTTCCTCGATTGACGAGGCCCTTGACGACCTCCGCGCCGGAAAAATGATCATTGTCGTGGACGACGAAGACCGCGAGA
>SYCM01000125.1 GCA_005786915.1 Bacteroidota bacterium
GAGGTCATCTTTGAAGAATTCAAGGGCACCGGCAATATGGAAATGCAGCTCGATCGCCGCATTGCCAACCGCCGAATCTGGCCGGCCATCGACTTGATTGCGTCGGGTACCCGCAAAGAAGATATGCTTCTCAGTCCCGAGGTGCTGAACCGCATGTACATCTTGAGACGCCACTTGGCCGACATGACTCCGGTGGAGGCCATGGAGTTCCTCGAGGATCGCATGAACAAAACGCGCAACAACGAGGAATTCCTCGTTTCGATGAACGGCTAAGGCCCACAGCAAATTGCCCGCATGGAGCCGCTCCCCCTCGGGAGCGGCTTTTTTATTCTGCTGCGGCGAGCGGATTCAGTCCGCTTTGGCCGACCAAAATCCGCCCCGAATACACGGCCGATGCTTCGGCAGCAAAGTCCGCCAGTCGCGCGTAGCGCTGCGAAAAGTGCCCCAAAACCAAGCATCCGGCACCAGCCGACGCCGCCACGAGTCCCGCCTCACGAGCCGTGGAATGACCTGTTTTTTCGGCCAGAGCCTGATGTCGCGCCAAAAACGTGCTCTCGTGATACATATAATCCACACCCTGGGCAAAGTCAGCGAGCGCAGGCTCGTAGCGGGTGTCGGTCAAGTAGGCCATGCGGAATCCGTGCCGTCCTGGAACAGTCACCGACGCATTCGGCACCCGATGGCCCCCGCGGGTCGTCGCATCCAGCCCGAGCTGCAGGCTGCGAAAGTCAGCGTGCTCAAGGCCTGCGGCCACGGCGGCCTCATAATCCACCGACCGCGGAGCGACGCGCTCCTCAACGAGGTAGCCCCAGGCCTCGATTCGGTGGTTCAAGGGGTGCGCGAGGATGCGGACGTCGTCGTTCTCGAGCACGCATCCGTGCTCCGCAGGCACAAACTGAACCGGATAGGACCAAGATCCCTCAGTGGCGGCGTTTATTCCGTGCAAAAAGTCGGGCAGGCCCCGCGGGCCCACCACCACGAGCGGCTTGACCCGCCCTTGAAGGGTCCACGACGAAAGCAGTCCGGGCAACCCAAAGACGTGGTCGCCGTGCAGGTGGGTAATGAGTACGACGTCAAAAGAAGCGCCCCGCAGCCCCACTTCGCGAATGCGAATCTGGGTGCCCTCGCCGCAATCGAGGAGAAGTAGGGTTCCGCCCACCCTCAGCGACTGGGCCGAGGGATACTGGTTGGGGGCCGGAACAGCCGCGCTGCACCCCAAGATGCGCCAATCGATGCGAGAAAAGTCCATGGCTCCCAAAGGTCGCGCGCGAACGAGATGCAAAAAAGCCCTAATTTTGAAGCCGAGATGGCCCAAAAGACGCTTTTATCCCAGCGCGACTGCGAAGTCACCCTGCGTCGGCTGTGCCACCAGCTCAACGAGGTGCACGTTCCGTGGAGCCGCACCGTCCTCGTGGGCATCCAACCCCGGGGCAGCAAGCTGCTCAAGGCGCTCGTTGCCCAACTGGAATCAGAATTTCAAACGGGACCCATCGCCCACGGCCTGCTTGACATCACGTTCCACCGCGACGACTTTCGGCGGCGCGAAGAACCCCTTGTTGCCAGCCCCACCGAGATGGACGTGCTCATTGAAGGCAAGCGGGTCGTGCTCATCGACGACGTGCTCTACACGGGGCGCTCCGTCCGCGCCGCGCTGGACGCCCTCGGCGATTTTGGCCGCCCCGAGCGCGTGGAGCTCTGCGTGCTGATCGACCGCCGCTTCTCGCGCGAACTCCCCATCCAGCCCGACTACTCCGGCCGCCGTGTCGACGCCCTCAACCACGAACGGGTGCGCCTGAACTGGCGCGGAGAAACCCTTGAATCCGTACTGCTCGAATCCCAACCCTATGCCCCGGAACGCTAAGCTGCAATCTCGACACCTCCTTGGACTTCAGCACGTTCCCGCCGAAGACCTCCACCTCATTTTGCACTGGGCCGGGCACTTTAAAGAGGTCATCAACCGACCAATCAAACGGGTCCCTTCGCTTCGCGACATCACCATCGCCAACCTCTTTTTTGAAAATTCTACCCGCACGCGCCTGAGCTTTGAACTCGCCGAGAAACGGCTTTCGGCCGACGTGGTCAACTTTGCCGCCTCCAACTCGTCGGTAAAAAAAGGCGAAACCCTCACCGACACGGTGAACAACATCCTCGCGATGAAGGTGGACGTGGTCGTCATTCGCCACGCAGACGCCGGGGTGCCGCAGTTTTTGGCCGATCGGGTTCCCGCGCACATCGTCAACGCCGGCGACGGCACCCACGAGCACCCCACCCAAGCACTACTCGACGCGTTCACCATTCAGGAACGGCTCGGCAGCCTTGAGGGCAAAAAAGTGGTGATAGTGGGCGACATTCTGCATTCGCGCGTAGCCTTGAGCAACATGTTTGGCCTTCAAAAACTGGGTGCGCAGGTGGCCGTAACCGGTCCGTCTACCCTCATCCCGAGGGCCATCCACGAGCTGGGCGTCGAAGTGATCTCCGACGTGGACGACGCGTTGGCGTGGGCCGACGTCGCCAACGTACTTCGAGTGCAGCACGAGCGCATGGATCGGGCCTTTTTTCCGTCGATTCGCGAGTACCACCGCCGCTACGGCATTACCATGGAGCGCCTCAACCGCCTCGACCGCATTCCGCTCATTTTGCACCCCGGACCCATCAACCGCGGGGTTGAGCTCACGAGCGAAGTCGCTGATTCGCCCCACGCCGCGATTTTGAACCAGGTCGAAAACGGAGTTGCCGTTCGCATGGCCGTGTTGTACCTTCTTGCCGCTCAATCAAGTACGCAAGATGTCCTTTAAGCTCGAACGCAAACCGCAGTTCATCCACCTTCGGTGGGGCGCCGACTCGTTTGGCCCTGAAGGGGTGGCGGAATTCCAATCGCTCGTTCAAAAGCACCCCGACGACCACCTGCTGGTCAACTTGCTTGCCGCCGAAGAATTCGAGGGCATCGAAGAGCTCCAAGACCTTCAGGCTGAGCGCATGGACCAAATGTTCTCGTGCATCCTGATCGTGCGCGAGTCGCTCATGCACCTGTTCGACGAAGACTTGGCGGTGGTGCCCACCGTACTCGAGGCCGAAGATTACTTCGGAATGGAGGACATGCAGCGCCAGCTGCTGGACGGCGACGCGGAGTAATCCCGACTAGACAAACCGAGGCGCCCACTGGCGCACGTCCCAACCTCCGAGGTTGCCCGAACTCATGATGAGCAGGTTCAGCTGGTCGGGAGCCGAGCGTTCCAGCTCGGCGCGCAAGGCATCTGAATCGGTAAACACCTCTACCCCCGGACCAAAGGCCGCCTGAACGGCTTCGGGAGCCAAGGGCGGCAGCTTTTTGTGGGCCACCGCTGCGGGATCAAACAGCACCATAGCGCGGTCAAGGCCGTCCAGCGACCCCGCGTATCCGGGCAAAAACGCCGGATTCAAGCTGCTGAACGTGTGCAGCTCGAGCAAGCCCCAAACCGGTCGGTTGCCAAAACTCTCGGCAAAGGCCGCCGTGGTTGCCGCTACCTTAGACGGAGCGTGCGCAAAATCCAAGTAGACGGCGCGGCGCTCCGAATCGGCAAGCGGTTCGAGGCGGCGCTGCGCGCCCTGAAACGAGGCGATGGCCTCATAAAAGTCGGCCTCCTGAATTCCCATTTCCTGGGCCAGCCAGCGGGCGCCTTCGGCGTTGGCCAAGTTGTGTCGGCCCATCACGCTCATCGGGAGCTCGCCCATCGGCGTCTTCCAGTACCACTGGGTCCCGTCGTGGCGGTGTTCGGGGGTGCGGTAGGGAATTTTGCGAATCGGCGAAGCGTCTGCCGCCACTAGCGCCGAAAGCTCCGAGTCTTCCTCAAAGTAAAGCAAGGTTCCGCCCGGCTCCATGGAGGCTAAAAATCCGCGAAACGCGTCGGCGTAGGACTCCTGGGTCGGAAAAACGTTAACGTGGTCCCAAGCCATGCCCGTAATCAGCCCTACGTGGGCCTTGTAAAGGTGAAACTTGGGACGCGGGTCCAGCGGCGATGCCAGGTATTCGTCGCCTTCAAAAACGGCCCATTCGTCGGTGCCTTGCAGGCGTACCGAGGCATCCAAGCCCGGAACCTGTGCTCCGACGAGGTAGTCGGGCAAGCGATCTAGGTACTTCAGAACGTGAAGCAGCATTGACGTGGTCGTCGTTTTGCCGTGCGAACCGCCCACAACCACCCGGGTCTGAGCCTCACAGGCCTTTTGCACGTACTCAGGGTAGGAATACACGGGAATCCCCAATACTTGGGCCCGCTGAAGTTCGGGGTTGTCGCTGCGGGCGTGCATGCCCAACACCACGGCGTCGAGTCCAGCGTGAATGCGCTCGGGGAACCAGCCCTCTTCGGCGGGCAGCAGTCCCGCGGACTGCAACCTGCTGCGGCTGGGTTCAAAAATGGCGTCGTCGCTCCCGGTTACAACCACCCCCGCACGGGTAGCCAGCGCAAGGGCGAGGCTGTGCATCGCGCTTCCGCCAATGGCGATAAAATGTACCTTCATGTGCCCCTAAAGCTGAATCTGGTAGGCTTTGAGCAAGTTCAAGCGAAACGAGGGAAGCAGCGGGTAGAACAGTGCGTTCGAGGGATCAATGTCGATCTGGTCCACAATGGCCGGGTCTGCGCCTTCGAGCAGCAGGTTCGCCTTGAAGACTATGTTGACGTTCACGTCGCGTCCCTTGCGCACCGTGAACTGCGACTGGTACTCCAGAAGTTCGTTAAACGCTTCAGAACTGATGGTGTACTTGAAGGGCTTGTAGGGCTTATCTTGGGTAGTGTCGGTCGGACTCTTCCACCAACCCTCAATGACCACCGCGTTGTAGCCGCCGTTCGGGCGCGCCAGACGGTTCATCGGGCTTTCGGGCGACCACGACGTGGTGGGGATCGCGTTTTGGGCGCTGTCCAACCCAATTCTCCACCAATGGCGGCCCGAGTAGGTGCCCGTCGGAAGCTCATAAATCGGCGTAAATCCGCCGTACAAAGACGACGTCGAAGTAATCGCAAAGTCCGTCGTATCGCCCTTCACCGGAAAAATGGTGTCGCCCAAGTGGTTCTCAAAATGGTAAAAACCCATGGCCAGCTCAATGTTTTTGAACCGAATCAGCGTGCCGGAATTGTCCAGCGCAAACACTTTATTGGTGTCAATCAACTCACCCTTAAAGTAGTAGAAGTGCCGAAGTACCACGTTGCGCGCGTCCCGTCCGGGATCGGGTTCCACAAACGTCGCTTCGCAACCGGCGAAACCAAGGGCCGCGATGCACACGGCCAACCAAGCATTTTTCATGACGGAAATTTACGCATTACCCACGAGTTCCGGGGGACGCACTTGCTCA
>SYCM01000126.1 GCA_005786915.1 Bacteroidota bacterium
AACTGGGCCTCCCAGATCACGAGGGTCTCGGGGCTCGCCATGGCGTACCCGTAGTCAAAACCGAGCACCGCGTACTCCGAAAGGTGCGAATTGTAGATCGCGAAGCGGCCGGTCTTGCCCTGAACGGCGTTCATGGGGATGTACTCCTCTTCGGAATCCTCCATCTTCAGCACGGCATGGCGGTGGCTGAAGGTTCCGCGCTCGACGTCCTCGCCCGAGATCCGCACGTTAAAGCCCTCTTGGAGCAGGGTCGCATAGGCCAAGTTCTCGGCCATACCCCAGTCGATGGCGTTGCGCTCAAAGACCATGGCGCGGCGGTCCTCAAGCAGACGGCTGGCCTTGTTCAGGAACTTTTTGCCCTCGGGCAGCGTGGTGAGGGCCGTGGCGGCCGACTCGATGCGGGCGCGCTCAACTCCGGTTACCGGAAGCTGGTGCACGGCATCTCCCGCCGCCGGGGGGTAGGGCGCCCACTCGTCTTCCATGAATGGAACGATGACGTTTTTGGCGATCTGCTTGGCTTCGTCGAAATGGCCTTCGAGCATCTGCTTGAATTCCGATTCCATTTCTTTGACCATGTTGGCGTGGGTCGCTCCCTGAGCCAGGAGCTTGGCGTGGTAGATTTCGCGCGGGTTCGGATGGCGCGCAATGGCCTTGTAGAGCAAGGGCTGGGTAAAGCGCGGCTCGTCGCCCTCGTTGTGGCCGTACTTGCGGTAGCAGAGCAGGTCAATGAACACGTCGCGACCAAAGTGCTGGCGGTACTCCATGGCAAAGCGCATGGCGTGCACCACGGCCTCGACGTCGTCTCCGTTGACGTGAAGCACCGGAGCCAAAACGACTTTGGCCACGTCGGTGGCGTAGGTCGACGAACGCGCGTCGAGGTAGTTGGTCGTGAAGCCCACTTGGTTGTTGATGACCAGGTGAATGGTTCCGCCCGTGCCGTAGCCGTCGAGGCGCTCCATCTGTACGACTTCGTACACGATGCCCTGGCCAGCCACGGCCGCGTCGCCGTGGATTTGAATCGGGAGGACCTTGGCGCGGTCCATTCCGTAGTCGGTGTTGCCCTTAGCGCGCGCGATGCCCTCCACTACCGCGTCTACGGCCTCGAGGTGCGAGGGGTTCGGCGAAATGTTGAGCTTGAGGCTGCGCCCGTTGCGAAGGACCCGGGTCGTCGTGTAGCCCAGGTGGTACTTTACGTCCCCGTCAAATCCTTCTTTGTCGTCAAACTCTTTGCCTTCGAACTCGCTAAAAATCTGGCGGGCGGGCTTGCCAAATAGGTTGGTCAGCACGTTGAGGCGTCCGCGGTGGGCCATGCCCAGTACGACTTCTTCGACGCCGAGGTCTGCGGCGCGCTCAAGGAGAAAGTCCAAGCCCGGGATCAGCGATTCGGCGCCCTCGATCGAGAAGCGCTTTTGGCCGACAAACTTGGTGTTGAGGAAGTTCTCGAAGGCCACGGCCTCGTTGAGCTTGTGCAGCACGTGCTTTTTCTCGTCGGCGTTCAGCGACGGGTAGTTGTCGTTGGCGTGCACGTAGTTCTGAATCCACTTCACCACCTGCGGGTCGCGGATGTACATGTACTCGACGCCAATCGAGCGGCAGTAAATGGCCTTGAGGTGCTCGACGATTTCGCGCAGCGGTGCCGGTCCCGGCAAGCCCACTTCAACGGCCGCCTGAAAGCTGCTGTCGAGGTCGGCAGCGCTCAAGCCAAAGTTCTCTAGGTCCAGGGTGGGCTTATAGGTGCGGCGTTCGCGGACCGGGTTGGTCTGGGTAAACAGGTGACCGCGGGTTCGGTAGCCGTTGATGAGGTTGAGCACCATAAACTCCTTGCGGAGCTCTTCGGGAACCTCAGGCCCGACCGGAGCGACGAGCGACTCGAGGTCGTCACCGTAGGGGCTGCGTGCGAAGTCGTAGCCTTGAAAAAATGCCCGCCACGAGGGCTCTACGGAGTCGGGGTGCTCAACGTACTTCTGGTAGAGTTCGTCTAAGTAGGCGACGTGGGCACTGCCGAGAAAAGAAAAGCGATCCATAGTGGGCAATATCTCGGCAAAATTACGGCCAAAAAGCCTAGGATTCGCGGGAAAAAAGCCATTCGGCCAGTTCCCTCAAGTCGGGGGTGGCGGCGCCCAATTCCCCCGCGCGGCTCAAGGCCAACAGGGCCCGATCGTAGTGCTCCCTTCGTCGCGCCTCGACATAGGCGCGCACGCCGGTAGTCTCGAGGGCTTCCGTGAGCACGTCTACCCGCTCCGAACCGCTCAGGGCCAGGGCTTCGTTGAGGTGCTCGGGGCTGCGCCGGCCTAATTCAATCCAAAGTATGGTTTTTTTGCCTTGAATGAGGTCTCCGCCCGCTTGCTTTCCAGTTTTGGCCGGGTCGCCAAAGGCGTCGAGCAAGTCGTCGTGAATCTGAAACGAGGTACCGAGCTCCAAGCCAAACGAGTACAGCGCTTGGGCGACTTCCGACGAGCCGCCTCCGCTCAAGACCCCCATCTGCAGGGCGCAACCGAGGAGCACGCTGGTTTTATACTGAATCATGCGCAGGTAGGCGCCTTCTTCCACGCGGTCCTCGTTCTCAAAATCCATATCCCATTGCTGGCCTTCGCAGACCTCAAGGGCCGTTTGGGTAAATACGCGGTAGAGCTCTGCCAAGGCCGCCTTCGGCGCCGCCTCCAGTGCCTTAAAGGCCAGAGCAAACAGCGCGTCGCCGCTCAGAATGGCGGTATTGACGCCCCAGCGCTCGTGCACCGTGGCGTGTCCGCGCCGAAGGGGAGCCGCGTCCATAATGTCGTCGTGAATCAGCGAAAAGTTGTGGAAGCGCTCGACAGCATGGGCCGCAGGCAGCGCGAGTTCTGCTTTCGCCCCCACAGCCTCGGCACCCATGAGCGCCAAAACCGGCCGAAGCCGCTTGCCGCCCATGGCCAATATGTAGCGCTGCGGGGCATAGAGGCGGTCGGGCTGGCGGCTCCATTCGGGCTCGCCCATGCTCGCTTCGAGGGACTGGATAAAGGTGCGTTGGAGGCGTTCGACCGACTGCATAACTAAGGGTGTGTATAGGACAACGCCCGCTCGGGGCAATGGGTTCAGCGCAGGAGGGACCGCAGGTAAGCCCCGTAGCCGCTTTTCACGAGCGGAGCCGCCAAGTGCTCCAGCTGCGCCGCGTCAATGAAGCCCTGGCGGTAAGCGACCTCTTCGATGCAGCCCACCTTGAGGCCCTGGCGGCGCTCGATGATTTGCACGAACTGTGCGGCTTCCATGAGGCTTTCGAAGGTTCCGGTGTCGAGCCAGGCCGTGCCGCGGTCCATAATCTGGACGCTGAGCTCGCCGCGGCGCAGGTACTCGCGGTTGACGTCGGTGATTTCGTACTCGCCGCGCGCCGAGGGCTTGAGGTTGGCGGCGATTTCCACAACTTGGTTGTCGTAGAAGTACAGGCCGGGGACCGCATAGTTGCTCTTGGGCTGCGCGGGCTTTTCTTCGATCGATAGGGCCTTACCCTGGGAGTCAAACTCGACCACGCCGTAGCGCTCGGGGTCGCTCACGGGGTAGGCAAACACGACGCCGCCCTGCGGGTTGGCCGAGGCCTTCAGGATGCTGGGCATCTGGGTTCCGTAAAAGATGTTGTCGCCCAAAACCAGCGCCACCGCGTCGTCGCCGATGAAGTCGCGGCCGAGCACGAAGGCCTGCGCCAAGCCGTTCGGCTCGTGCTGCACCGTGTACTCGAATCGGCAGCCAAGCTGCGAACCGTCGCCCAGCAGCTTGTGAAAGAGGGGCGCATCGTGCGGCGTGGTGATGAGCAGAATTTCACGAATCCCGGCCTCCATCAAGGTCGACCGCGGGTAGTAG
>SYCM01000127.1 GCA_005786915.1 Bacteroidota bacterium
TCTCTATCTACTATGGGCGTTAGAAATTTGAGGGGAGCTGACTTTAGTACGAGAGGACCGAGTCGGACGCACCTCTAGTGTACCTGTTGTGGCGCCAGCTGCATCGCAGGGTAGCTATGTGCGGATGGGATAAGCGCTGAAAGCATATAAGCGCGAAGCCCACCCCAAGATGAGATTTCTCATAAGGGTCGTTCAAGACTAGGACGTTGATAGGCTACAGGTGTAAAGGCAGCAATGTCATAGCCGAGTAGTACTAATTACCCGTGGATTCGAACCAGGATATGTTTTATGTTGCTTCCAATGTGTCATTGATAAAGCTTTGTAAAAACATGGTGGTTATTGCAACGGGGATCACCTCTTCCCATTCCGAACAGAGTCGTTAAGCCCGTTTGCGCCGATGGTACTAGTACGCTGGGAGAGTAGGTCGCCGCCAGACTTATACAGAAACCCTCGCTTAGGCGGGGGTTTTTTGTTTTTATTCGCATCATATTTGTAGTGATGAACGCAGGTTTACACCGCCTCTGCACGTTAATCATTTGGGCGGTTTTTTTATGCCCCATTGCTTGGGGTCAAGGCCAGCCTGGTCCGGGCGCCGCGTCGCTCGTGGCCGCTGGGGGCTCCGGGGATACGGCCCTGCGCCCCCCCGAGGTGCGTATGGAGGACACCTTGCGTCCGGTTCCCTGGAACACGCAGGTATGGAGGGGTTGGCAATTTCAACGCAGTTCCCAGGCCGACCAGTCCGCCCGAGTTCCTTTAGAACCAGATAGAGTGCCCGTGAGCGCTTTGGGCGGTCCGGATTGGATTTTTGCGCGCGGACTGCAGTACGCGGGCTCAGCCGACGCGATCCGCTTGGGCTTTTGGACTAATTCCGCACAAGAGCTTCCAGAGCATTGGGCACTTCGCAAAGGGCCCCTACCCGTCGTGGATTGGGTGGGGCAGTCGGCGCAAGGGCGCGGACAGGAATTTGGGATCGTGGCCAGTGCGTCGCCCCAATACTACCGGCATTTTTGGGTGGACTACCGTCGCCTGCAGATGGCCGGAGGCTTGCTCCCGGAGGACCATTTTGCGGACCGGCTCAAAACGGCATTTTGGGGCCGAGATTCCGCGCACATATGGCGGTACCGAGTGCTGTTGGGCCTGCACCGAAACGTCGACGGCGAGTCGGGTGGCGTGCCGAATTTAGATCCGTTAACCCAAGCGTCGTCGTGGCAGCCCAACCGAAACTTAGTGCCCACCCGTTGGACGACGGCTCAGCGCAGCGGAGGGACGGTGACGGCCCAGGCCGCTTTGGTCCATGCCCGCAGTAAGCTCGGCCTTCAGGTCGATTGGAACCGCAGCACGCACGGATTTGGAGGGGCACCGACCACGGCAGACTCGCTTGAGTATTCTTCGCTGGAACTCCGTGTAGGGCGATTCAATCAAGCGTACTGGTCGGAGCCGGCCATGCGGGGTATATCCAGCATCATGCCCCTGCCGCGCATCCGGGCGGAATGGAGCCTCGGGGTCCGCGGAATTCAGGCGCACGTGTGGAATGCGGGCGTTTGGTCCGAGCGCAGCCTGGGCCCACGGTGGTCGCCGGTCGCACGTTGGTCGTACCCGGGTCGGCGCAACCGATTGAATGCCGAGTGGGACCTGCTGCGAAAGTCCGCAGAAGCTACGTATGCGCTCCTAGTAAAAAACGAGTCCATGGTGCAGGTAAAGGCGATGCAGCGGTGGACCATGCCCTGGGAAGGTCAGGTGGTGGAGCAAGTGCAAACGGCGCGCCTTTGGATTCAGCCCTTGCGGCCACTGACGCTCTTAGCCGCGGTGAGTTCCCCTGATGCGGTGCTTCGTGTGGAGCGCTGGGATGCTCCGGAGGCCCGATGGGAGGTGCGCCCCGCGTGGGCGGTTGCGGGAGTGGATTGGTCTTCTGAGGTTCGCCTAAGTTCGTCGTGGACGCTGGACGTGAAGGCGCAAGGCCGTTGGGCGTCTTCTCCGGAGCTTGGACTTGCGCCGGCCAACGGAACGCTTAAGTTGGTTTATGCACGGTCCGTTGCGGGGCTGTACCCGGGAATGCGGGTAAAGCTCGAGCTGCAGGGCCAAGGCTGGTCGGGCGGCTGGCAGCGGCCAGTATGGGTCGCCGAGCGCGGACTTTTTGGCTATTCAGACGAGTCCGACCCAATGCCTGCCGGCGGCTTGATCCATGCGGCCCTGACGGTGTATTTGGGCGAAGCGCAACTGGGTGTGCTGTGCCAAAACACCAACCAAGGTTGGGTGCCCAACACCGTATTCATGGCCCAGCACTATCCCGTGACTCCCGCGAATGTGCGCTGGTTTTTGCGCTGGCGCATGTTCGAGTAAATTGGTTTCTGATTAGCTCAACACCAGAACCTAGAACGGCTGGTATTCCTCGCCTTCAGAAGGTTCAATTCGATTCATCCTTGACTCAAAAACAGAGTCTGACGCTTCGTTTGATTTCAAATCGCGGGCGCCATAACTGCTGTTAAGGTCTGAGAATCGGGCCATAGATGCTTCGAACTTCAGACGAACGTTTTCGAGGGAACCGTTGCGGTGCTTCGCGATAATCAGTTCGGCCTGGCCGTCGGCCGGGGTTTGGTCGTCGTCCCATTCGTGAATGCCGTAGTACTCGGGGCGGTAGATGAACGAAACGATGTCAGCATCTTGCTCAATGGCTCCTGATTCGCGCAAGTCCGACAGGAGGGGACGCTTGGAGCCTCCGCGCGTTTCCACCGCCCGCGACAGCTGCGATAGGGCAATGACGGGAATGTCGAGTTCCTTGGCGATCGACTTGAGGGCACGGGAAATCGACGAAATTTCTTGCTCTCGGTTGCCGCCGGCCTTGGAGTTTCCCGCGGTCATTAGCTGAAGGTAGTCGATCACGATGACGCCGATTTGGTGCTGCGAAGCGAGGCGGCGGCACTTGGCCCGAAGGTCAAAGATGCTCAGTCCCGGGGTGTCGTCAATGAAAATCGGCGCCTCCTGAAGGGCCTTGACCTTGGATGTGAGCTGAGCCCATTCCGTGGGATCGAGGTTTCCACGGCGAAGTTTTTCAGCGCCAATACCCGTTTCAGAAGAAATCATGCGGGTGATCAGCTGGACCGACGACATTTCGAGACTGAACACCGCGACCGGAACTTTGTGGCCAACGGCCATGTTCCGCGCCATGCTCAGGACGAAGGCGGTTTTACCCATGCCCGGGCGGGCGGCCAAAATGACCAGGTCGGAGCGCTGCCACCCTGACGTCACGCGGTCCACTTCGCGGAATCCGCTGGGAACGCCCGAAAGGCCTTCGCGCTGCGAAATGGCAGAGATGCGGTCCAGCGCCTGCTTGACGAGGTTGAGCGAGGATTCGTAGTTGCGCTTGAGGTTGCCCTGCGAAACGCTAAAAAGCGACTGTTCGGCGCTGTCGAGGAGGTCAAGCACGTCGCTGGTCTCGTCGTAGGCCTTTTCAATGAGCTCGTTGGAGATGCGAATCAGTTCGCGCTGGATGTGCTTTTGCACCACGATGCGGGCGTGGTACTCAATGTGTGCTGAAGACGAAACCCGAGTGCTCAGGTTGATGAGCTTGGCTTCTCCGCCCACCCGCTCGAGGTTGCCGTTCTTGCGCAGCAGTTGCGCCACGGTCAAAATGTCGACGGGCTGGGAATCAGAAAACAGGTCTTTGACGGCCGAAAAAATGGCTTGATGCGACTCGGCATAAAACGTTTCGGGCGTCAGGATGTCGATGACCTTGGAGAGGGCATTGCGGTCAATCAGCAGCGAGCCGAGTACCGCTTCTTCAAGTTCAATGGCCTGGGGCGGAAGCTTGCCAGCTGCGGAGGGCAACGAAATGCTTCCCGTCGCGGGGCGGCGGGTGCTGGTGCGGGGCAGGGGCTGATTGGCTTCCACAGGAAATTAGGCGTTTTCGTAGACGCCCATGCTGCTGAACTTTTCCATGCGGAGGTCTACGCGCTCCTGAGGATCAAGTTTGGCGAGTTCGCGGTAGTGCTTGAGGATCTCGGACTTCAGCGTGGCAAACATCGCCTCGGGGTTCCGGTGCACACCCCCGAGCGGCTCGGGCACGATGCCGTCGATCAGGCCGTTGGCCAGCATGTCTTTGGCGGTGAGCTTGAGGGCCTCGGCGGCAGTGGTTTTGTAGTCCCAGCTGCGCCACAGAATGGACGAGCAGGATTCGGGACTGATGACGGAGTACCAGGTGTTTTCGAGCATAAGCACGCGGTCGCCGACGCCGATGCCCAAGGCTCCGCCCGAGGCACCTTCACCGATGATCACGCATATGACGGGCACTTTAAGTCGGGTCATCTCCATGATGTTGCGCGCAATGGCTTCTCCTTGGCCCCGCTCTTCGGCCTCAAGGCCCGGAAAAGCCCCTGGGGTGTCGATCAGGGTGACGACGGGACGCCCAAACTTCTCGGCCTGCTTGAAGAGGCGCAGGGCCTTGCGGTATCCGTCGGGATTGGCCATTCCAAAGTTGCGCAGCTGGCGCATTTTGGTGTTGATGCCCTTTTGCTGACCCACAAACATGAAGGATTCGCCGTCGAGCCAGCCCCAACCGCCAACCATGGCCTTGTCGTCTTTCACGTAGCGGTCGCCGTGGAGCTCGCTGAACTGCCCGTCGGTCATGGCGTTGATGTACGCCAGCGTGTAGGGACGGTTCGGATGGCGGCTGAGCTGCACGCGCTGCCATGCCGTGAGGGTGCTTGCGATTTCGCGGAAGGTCGCGTCGCGCTTCTCGGTGAGCTCATCAATCGACTGCTTCATCGAGACGCCGGTCTCTTGCTCGAGGGCTTCGGCTTTGGCGATTTGCTCGTCGAGTTCGCGGATCGGGGCTTCAAAATCTAGGTATTCCATACGGCTGATCTCAGGGCTTCAAACCTACAACTTTTTGCTGCCTTGGCGGGCTTATGTGGATAACTTCGCTTGGCTGCGGCGCTGCACCCAGGCGTTGGCCAGGAGCATGAGCAGGACAACGGCAAAACCGGCGTAGAAGAGCGGCGGCATGGCTTCGTCCGCACCAAAAACAAGCAGGGCGAGCAGAATGCCGTAGATGGGTTCCATGGAGATGGTGAGGACCACGGTGAAGGGGCTGAGGTAGCGCATGATTCGCACGGACTGGACAAAGGCAAAGGCGGTACAAAAGCTCGCCAGCAAAGCCAAATAGGCCCAGTCTTTTGGGTTGGGCGCGCTCAGAGTGGCGCCCAGGGCGCCCGTGGACAGGAGGAAGAGGCTCAGGCCAGCGAGTCCGGCAAGCAGTTCCCAAAACGAAATGGAGGCGGCGTCCATGTCGCGCACAATCCGACCGTTGAGCACCGAAAAAAGGGCGGACAGCGCCGAACTTATTAGGCCCACCGCGATGGCGAGGCCTTGGCCTTGCACGGATCCGACGACCATGAGGAGTCCAACCACGACCCCAAAGCTCACGGCGACTTCGCTCCACGCGAGCTTGCGCCGAAAGATCAGGGGCTCCAAGAAGGCGGTAAAAAGCGGACCCGTCGACAGGCAAGCAAGGGTCAGCGAAATGTTGGAGAGCTTAATGGCGGCATAGAAAGTTACCCAATGCACCATCAAGACCAGGCCGTTGAGGATTAATGTGCCCGTGAGCCCTCGGTTGGGAATGCGCTGCAGTTGGCCACCGAGCAGGCGTTGGTAGGCCCATAAAAAAACCACGGCAAGCACGATGCGGTGCCAAACCAAGTCGAGGGCGCTGACGCTAATGAGCCGCCCGAGCACGCCGGTAAAGCCCCAAATGAGGACGATGAAGTGCATCCAGGCGTGGTGGAATCCGACGGGGTCGTGGTCGTGGGGTCTGAGCAGGGACATGAATCGGTTCCGTTACTTGGGCGCTTTGACGTAGAGGTAGGCGGTTATTCCGCCAAAAAGGAGGTTGGGGAGCCAAATGGCCCAAAACGGAGGCACGTTGAGCGCCATCATGCTGATGCTCCCAAGCTGCATAAAAAAGATGTAGATCACGACGAAGAGCAGGCCGAGGGCGATGGGCGCACCCAGCCCCCCGCGGCGCTTGGCCGAGGAAAGCGAGAATCCCATCACCACCAAGATGAACATCGAAAAAGGGTAGGCGGTGCGCCGGTACCACTCGGCTTCGTGCCAGACCACGGCTTCGGAACCGCTGAGGCGTTCTTGGGCCAAAAAACGGCGCAGCTGGGGCGAGGTCATGGTTTCGGTGCGCCGCTGGTCGGGGTTGAGCAATGCGGGCTTGAAGGCGAAGTTGGAATCGAGCGTGCGCCCTTGCGTTACCCGGCTGATGCCGCGGGCATTGAACTGCCGGCGGTTCCAGTTGTCGAGCTTCCACGTCTGGGCAATGCTGTCGAAGCGCAGGTAGTCGCCGCGCAGCTTGCTCACCAGGCGGCTGCCCTCAAAGACTTCGTAGCTGAAGTGGTAGCCGGCTTGGCGCTCGGGGCTCCAGGTTTCGAGGTAGATGTAGTGTCCGGGCAAAATTTGGCGGTGAATGTTGATGGGCCGCTTTGGCGCCACGTCTTGCACGTAGCGGTCTTCAAATTCGAGGCGCGCGATGTTGCTGTGCGGAACCACGAAGTGGGTGAGCAGCATCATGAGCAGAAAGACGACGCCGGCACTGACGAGCGCGGGGCGCATCAGCCGCCGAAACGGCATGCCTCCGGCCAGGACCGCCATGAGTTCCGAGCGGTTGGCGAGCCGTGCCGTCGTGAATACCGTCGAGAGAAACAGGATCAGGGCGCTGAAGGTCGAGCCGTAGTACAGCATGAAGTGTCCGTAGTAGTGCTGCAGGGCAAAGCCCACCGAAATGCCCTGGTTCAGAAAGTTGTCAATTTTCTGCGAAATGTCGAACACCACCGCGATGGCCATGATCAGGGTCATGAACAAGGCAAAGGTGCCCAGGAACTGCCCAATTAAGTAGCGGTCGATGCGAAGAGCGAAGCGGGGCATGCGGAGGGGCAAAGGACTACAGGCGTTGCGTGAGCTTGGGCACGAGCGCGTCCTTCCAGGCGCGAAAGCTGCCGTCGGCAATGCGCGTGCGGGCCTCTTCGACCAACGCCAGGTAAAACCGCAAATTGTGCTGCGAGGCAATTTGGCGGCCGAGGGCTTCGTCGGCGCGGATCAGGTGGTGCACGTAGGCCTTGGTGAAGCGCTGGTCGACGGCCGAGTCGCCGTCGGGATCCAAGGGGCTGAAGTCCTGCGCCCACTTGGCGCTGCGCAGGTTCACGGTGCCTTGGCGGGTGAAAATTTGGCCGTTCCGCCCGTTGCGCGTGGGCATGACGCAGTCGAACATGTCTACGCCCAAAGCGATGGATTCCAAAATGTTGGCGGGAGTCCCGACCCCCATCAGGTAGCGGGGGCGGTCGGCCGGGAGCACCGCGCATACCTCAGCCGTCATGGCGTACATTTCGTCGTGCGGCTCGCCGACGCTGAGCCCGCCGATGGCGTTTCCCCAGGCGCCCTTTGCGGCCACGTATTCGGCGGATTCCAAGCGGAGGTCCGAGAACGTCGACCCCTGAACGATGGGAAAAAGCGCCTGCTCGTATCCGTACTTGGGTTCGGTCTCGTTCCAGCGCACCAGGCAACGGTCCAGCCAGCGGTGCGTGCGCTCCATGGCTTCGCGGGCGTACTTTTTTTCGACGGGGTAGGAAGTGCATTCGTCAAAGGCCATGGCGATGTCGGCCCCAATGCTTCGCTGCACGTCCATAACCGACTCGGGCGAAAACAAGTGGGTGCTTCCGTCTAGGTGGGACTGGAACTTTACGCCTTCTTCGCGGATTTTTCGGCGTTCTTCCAGGCTGTAGACTTGGAATCCGCCGCTGTCGGTCAGCATCGGACCCTTCCAGGTGGTGAAGCCGTGCAGCCCTCCGGCCTGCTCCAGCACCTCGATGCCCGGCCTCAGGTAAAGGTGGTAGGTGTTGCCCAGCACCAAGTAGGCGCGGACGTCGTGCTCCAGCAAATCAGGCCCCACCGTCTTAACCGTGCCTTGGGTGCCCACGGGCATAAAAATGGGCGTCGGAACCTCGCCGTGCGCGGTTTGAAGGGTGCCGGCCCGTGCGGCAGAATGGGGGTCTTTAGCGTGGATTTTGAATTGCACCAAGCAAAGGTACGGCTTGGGTTCTTGGACTACTTTTGCCGACGAGATGAATGCGTGGTTAGAAGAGCTGATTCCTTGGTTGACGAGTCCGTTGGCCTCGGCCTTGCTGGTCGGGTCGGCGCTGACGTCGCTGACGGCCCTCGGGCTGGTGGCGTTTGCGTCGCGCGGAATTTGGTCGCTCAAGCCCCGCGTGGAGGGGACTCCGGTCAAGGCACTCCGCGACGCGGCCTTGATGGTGGTCGGCCGCAATGCCGCCCAGCGCTTTGAAGAGTGGATCGAGTCCTTCGCCGCGAGCGGACTCGCCACGGTAGTCGAGCTCGTGGTGATCGACAACCAAAGCGAAGACGACACGGCCCACCGGGTGGAACAGCTTCGCCTCAAGTACCAGTGGCTGGTGGTAGTCACCGTTCCGCACAGCGACCGTTTTTGGCGAACGCGCAAGCTCGCCATGACCTTGGGCATCAAGGCCACCAAGCGCACCCACGCGATTTGGGTCGACGCCGCCACGCTTCCCCCGACCGACCTGGCAGGGTGGATGGGCGCGTTGTGCCGTCCGCTCGAAGACCGTGCGGTGGCCGGAGTTTGGGCGCCCGTTCAGGTACTCGACCACAAGCCGTCGACGCGGATTCCCATGCACGCCGGCCAACTTTGGGCCTGGATGCGCCAGCATTTTGGCGGTCTTCCCACCTCGGTGATTCCGGTGAATCTGGCGTTCCGCACGACCGACTTCATGGAGCTCAAGGGCTTTCAAGACAGCATGCACGTCGACGGCGGCGAAGGCGAACTGCTCTTGGCCGTGCTGCGGCAAAAGGGCCGCATCGAGTTGGTGGACCAGGCCGTGGTCGTGCGCCGTGGCGGAATTCAGCGCGATCCCAAGCTGCGCGAGGTGCGCCCTTCTGGGGAGCAGACGGCCCTCCTGTTGGGCTTTTTGGGCTTATGGGTCAGCGACCTCGCAGGGATCGTAGCCGCACTCGGACTGGGCGGTCATCTGTGGTTGGTTCAGGCCGAGGGACTCAATCCCCTGCGTGATTTTTACCGCGATCAGGCATTTTTTGCCGCCGGAAGTTGGATTTTGCTGCACGGCGTCGTGGGCACACTTTTGGTGGTTCATGCCTCGCGCTTTGGGCATTGGTCCGACGCCCTCCGCATGCCTTTTTGGCTCCGTTGGGACGCGGTACGCCGACGGATTCCGCAGCGAGACCCCATGAGCAAACCCTTTTGGAAGGGCTGATGGACTTTTCCCTTTTTCCGTTTTTGGACGCGGAAGCGCAGCACAAGCTCGCTGCCTTGCCGGAGCTTTACCGCGAATGGAACGCCCAAATCAATGTGGTGTCGCGCAAGGACCTCGACAACTTGTGGGAGCGTCACATCGCGCATTCCTTGGTGCTGGGGCA
>SYCM01000010.1 GCA_005786915.1 Bacteroidota bacterium
GTCTTACCGTGGTCGACGTGGCCCATTACCGTAACAATGGGCGGACGCGACGCCAGGTTGGCGTCGTCTTCTTGCTCATCGGCAAGAGCTTCTTGTACTTCTTCGTCGACGAAGCTCACGTCGTACCCGAACTCGTCGGCGACGATGGTCAGGGTTTCTTTGTCGAGGCGCTGGTTAAGCGAGGCCATGATTCCGAGCGACATGCAGGTCGAAATCACCTCGGTCGGCGTCACCTTCATCATGTTGGCGACCTCCTGAAGGGTTACAAACTCCGTGAGCTTGAGGACTTTTTCGCCCTCCTGGCGCTCGAGTTCGGCCATTTCACGGGCCTCGGCGCGCTCGGCGCGCTTGTCTCGGCGAATCTTGGAACCTTTCGACTTGCGGCCTCCGCCGAGCTTTTCGAGGGTTTCTTTGATTTTGCGCTGAATGTCTTCTTGGCTGACTTCGCGCGGAGCGCCGCCACCTTGACCGGGTCCTCCGGGGCCGCGCTGACCGCCCGGGCCGCGCTGTCCGCCGGGTCCGCGCTGTCCGCCTTGACCGCCAGGTCCGCGTTGGTACCCACCCTGACCGGGTCCTCCGACGCTTGCCGCTCCCGTTGTGGTGCGGCCGCCGCCCGAGGCGGGCTTTTGAAGGCCCTCGGTCTTAATGCGCTTGCGCTGACCTGCCGCCGAAGGCTTCTTGGCAAACTGCGAAAGGTCAATTACTTGGCCCGTCATTTTGGGGCCGTCTAACTTTTGGTACTGGGTCTCGTGGTGGGTCGCCTCGCCGGCCTTGTCGTCGGCCGGTGCCTCGGGGGCGGCTGGGGCTACCGGGACCGCAGAAGCTGCCTCCGTTGCCGCTGGTACTGCTGCTTGGGATGCCGATTCGGCTGCCTTGGGAGCCTCGGGTGCCACGACCGGAGCCGCTGCCGCCGGTTTCGCCGCGGCCGACTTGGGCGCAGGCGCTGCCGGTGCTGCTGCCTTGGGCGATTCGGCAGGTGCGGCCGGGGCCGCGGCCTCGGCCTTCTTCGGCGCGAGTTCAATCTTGCCGGCTACCTTGGGTCCGCTCAACGTCGTCGTGGCGCGGATTACCTCAGGCTTCTTTTGCTCGCGCTCGGCTTGAATCGCTTCTTTCTCTTCGCGCTTCTGTTGAATGAGCGTCTCCGCCTTGTCCTTTGAAGACTTATCGGTGGCGAACTGCTGCGTCAGGAGGTCGTACTGCGCTTGATCGATCTTGGCATTTCGGTTGCGCTCCACCTCCTGGCCCTTATTGGCCAAGAAGTCGACGGCGGTATCCAAGCCGATGTTCAGCTCGCTAAGTACTTTACTGATGCGGATGGTGCTCATAGGCGCAAAGGTCGGAACTAGTTAGGTAATAGGGTAGATATAGAGAACGAATCCAGGCTTACTCGACGTCAAACTCTTTTTTGAGAATGTCGCGAACTTCTTGAACAGTTTCGACTTCGAGGTCGGCACGGCGGGCTACGTCTTCCACGTCGGCGCGGAGTACGGACTTCGCCGTATCGTAGCCTCCGTTGCGCAGCTGGTCGATTACCCAAGCCTCAATCTCGTCGCTGAACTCGAGGAGCTCTACGTCTTCTTCTTGAACCACGTCTTCGCGGTACACGTCGATCTCGTAGTCGTTCAGCTTGCTCGCCAGGCGAATGTTGGTTCCGCCGCGGCCAATCGCCAGCGACACCTGGTCGGCGGGCAAGTACACGTCGGCGTGGCGGCGCTCCTCGTCGAGCACCATGTTGGTGATCTTGGCCGGAGACAGCGCGCGCTGAATCATCAGCTGCAGGTTCGTCGTGTAGTTGATCACGTCGATGTTCTCGCCGCGGAGCTCGCGAACGATGCTGTGGATGCGCGAACCCTTCATGCCCACGCAGGCGCCCACGGGGTCGATGCGGTCGTCGTAGGACTCCACGGCCACCTTGGCTTTTTCGCCCGGAATGCGCACGACCTTCTTCACCGTGATGATGCCGTCGAACACTTCGGGGATCTCGGCCTCAAACAGCTTGGCCATGAAGGCCTCTGAGGTGCGGCTGAGCAAAATGAACGGCTTGGCTCCGCGCACTTCCACCAACTTGACCACCGCGCGGACCGTGTCCCCCTTGCGGTAAAAATCCTTCTCTGGGATCATGTCCTCGCGGCGCAGAATGAGCTCGTTTTGCTGGTCGTCGTAGATGATCAGCTCGCGGTGGCGCACGTGGTGCACCTCGCCGCTGATGATTTCACCTTCCATCGACTTGTAGCGCTTGTACAGCTCGCCCGAGTCGTGCTCCTGAACCTTTTGAACCAGGGTCTGGCGGAAAGCCAGAATGAAGCGGCGGCCCAAGTCAATGATCTTCATTTCTTCAGACACTTCTTCGCCCACCTCAAAGTCGGGCTCGATCTTCAGGGCCTCCGAAAGCGCGATTTCGAGGTTGTCGTCTTCCACGGCGCCGTCTTCGACGATGGTGCGGTTGCGCCAGATTTCGAGGTCGCCCTTGTCGGGATTGACGATCACGTCGAAGTTCTCGTCGGTGCCGTACTTCTTGCGGATTTGGACGCGGAACGCCTCCTCGATGAACGACATGAGGGTTACGCGGTCAATGCTCTTTTCGTCTTTGAACTCGCCGAAGGATTCGATAATGGCTAGGTTTTCCATAGCTACTTGAAGGTGAGAAACTTAGAATTTAAAATCGAGGGTGATGCTGGCAATGTCCGCCAGCGGGATTTGGGTTTGAGTCGTCAGGTCCATTTTGCCTTTGCCCACGGTCTTGGGGACGCGCTCCGTGCGTTCCAAAGTGAGGTTCGCGCCGTCGTAGGCCGCCAGCTTGCCCCGGCTCTTGAGGCCGTCGGCGTGCTTGACCACGACCTCGCGGCCCAGGTTTTTGCGGTACTGTGCGTCAACTTTAAACGGACTGAACATGCCCGGAGACGACACCTCAATGGCGTAGTTCTCGGAGTCTTCGCCCAGGGCCGACTCAATCGCGCGGCTGATGGTCTTGATTTGCGCCAGCGTAATGTGGCCCTCGTTCAAATCAGCGTGCACTTTGATGTCGTTGGCCGCGCTCAGGCTTACTTCAACGGCAAACGCACCCATGGGTTCAAGGGTGGCGTGCACAAGCTGCTGCAGTTCGGTTTGGTTCATCTTTAGCGCGGATTCAAAAATCTTTAAAAACAGTCGAGGGGACTTTTGGGTCCCCTCGATTTTGGATTCAGAAAGCGTTGCAAAGATACAACGGATTTTTTACCATGCAAACCGCAGGCTGGCGCGCAGTTGGCGGCCGGCCTCGAGCACCCCAAAGGCGCGGGCGATCGAAAGGTGGTGGGCATAGGCGGTATTCCCCGCATTCAGCAGCTCGACGCTCCACGAGGCGTGGTCGCTTATTACGCCCGTGAGGCTTGCGGACCACAATCCATAAGCCGAAGTGGGTCCGTCCAAAAAGAGCGCTTCGGTCGAAGAGAGCCGGTTTTGGGCCATGTAGCGGTCGTAGTGCAGTTCGGCGTGAAGGCGCTGGTCGGACAGTACATCGTAAGCCATATGGGCACCCCAGCGGCCCGGGGCCATGAACGGAAGCGGATTGCCCGCTGCGTCTTCGCCAATACTGAGGGCCGCCTGAGCATGCACGTGGAAGCGCTTTGCGGGGTGCCAGTGGGCGCGGGCCTCGGCTCCGTAGACGCGGGCATCGCCCTGCACGTAGTAGAAGCGCCACGAACCGCTGCTGTCGTTGGGGTTGAGGTAAATGAAGTCGCGGTAGGCCTGGTAGAAGGCGGTGAGCTGGGCGTCGAACCGCTCGCGCTCGTAGTTAAGGCCAAGGTCGGCGTTCCAAAGCCGTTCGGTACGCAGGTTGGCGTCGCCCACTTCAAAACGTCCCGCTCCGAGGTGCGACCCGAAGGCAAAGCGCTCTTCGAGTTGGGGTCCGCGCGTGCCGTGCGACAGGCGAGCCTGAACACTCAAAGGTTTCCTAATGGCATAGGCGTAGCGCAGCAGGGCGGCATAGCCCGCAAACGCCCCAACCTCGCCGCGAAATCCGACCGACCGAGTACTGCGGCCTTGTTCCACACTGTAGTGCGCAAAAACAGCCGATTGCAACTGCTCGGCGTTGGGGTACAGCCACTCGTGGGCGTGGTCGTCGTTGCGGAGCATGCGCAGTTGCTGCTGCGCCCCAAGAGTCAGGTGCCCGACCCCAAGGCGTCGGTCTAACGTCGTGGTTTGCGACGCAGTATAGAGGTAAAAGGCCAGATGCGGATCCTCAGCGTGGCCAGGCTCCAACGTATCAGCTCCGACTTCTTCGTCAAACTCAGCCCGGTACGAGGTATGCACGCCGCTTACGGTCCGCAGGGTCCAGGCGCCCAGAGGCCGTTCGGCTTCCCAGGCGAAGTGGCCTGCCTGAATCAACTGGTCGCCGTGCACGTGTTCAGGTGCTTGCCCTGGCGGGTAGTTTTTTTGCGGTAGGCCAAATCGGCGCTGAACGCCAGTGAACTTGAGGCGGTGTTGCGTTTTGCCTTTTTGCCAAGAGCCTAGCGCGCGAAGCGCGAGGGTTTGGGCATGAGTTCCGTGAACCGTATCGCCGTTTGCGTCGCGGTACTCGGGGCTGTAGCCGCCATAGGCACCAATGAAGTAAAGACCAGGTCCGCTGCGGTGCAGGCTGTACTGGCCCGACCAGGGCATGCCGTTGGCCCCGCCGTTCAGGGTAAGTGCGTGCTGTTGCCCCGTGGCGCGCGGACGCAGGTCGGAGAAGTACAGCACGCCGGCCATGGCGTCGGTTCCGAGCGCAAGGGAATTGGGGCCGAGCATGACCTCGACGTGGTCCACGCCCAGGAGGGGAAAATCAAGCCCGTGGTCCGCCCCGCCCTGCATGTTGTCGTAGCGCCAACCTTGGTAGGCCGTGACGACACGGTAGCCGCCTAGGCCGCGCAGGATGGGTTTGACGGTGTGCCCGCCCACGCTAGCGAGCTGTAGGGCCGGAGCCTGGCGGCTGAGCTGAAGCATGGCCGAGGGCCCTTGGTCGGCCAGGGTGCGCACGGGAATGGCGAGTACTTGGGTGGACAGTGCGGACGGGTTGTCGCGCTGCGCCTCAACCGAAGCCTCTCCGAGTTCAATGACCATGGATGTGTCGCGTTGGCCCCAAAGCATAAGGGGCAGGGCCGCGAGCAGCCCAAAAATCGTTTTATTCATAAAGTTTAGGAGTGGGTTAACCGTTCGCGGAGCGATTCCGCGAAAAAATCAAGTCAGCCCAAACGGGGGCGCGCGAGGGGCCATCGCCGCACGGACCGCGGCCTGGGCGCCGGATTCCCGAGGCGCCGGGTGCTGCCGCGAAACCAAGCGTTGACCCGGCTCCCAGCCTATCGGTGCAGGTTGAAGCCCCGAAATCAACGCAGGATCGCTCCATTCGCAGGCATCGTCGCCCTCGTGGAGGTGCTGGCCCTGTTCTGAGCAGTGGTCGCCGTGGTGGTGCAGCACACTGTGCGCCAGGGGATCGACCAGCCGAAGTCCCCAAATCAGCAACCACGTGAACAAGAAGAGTGCGCGCATCGTTTCAAAGGTACGTCTTGCGAAAAACACACCGAATCCCTCGGTAGTTCAATGAACCCGCCCGTTTCGGTGGTCCCGTTGAATTGAGTTTTTTTTGAGTCGAATTTTGTGCGGTATGCTTCAACGTCTCTTGCTCCTTCTTTTTTTGGCCACCGGCAGTTTGTTGGCGCAACCTTGTTCCACGGCGCCGGGCGTGAGCTTAGTGTCGCGCACGGCGAGCAGCATTAGCATTTCCACAAGTTCGGCAGCGGCCTTTCACCGATTGGAGTACGGGCCATTGGGCTTTGCTCCGGGCAGCGGAACCTTGACGCCCTGGTTCAGCGGCAACACCTATGTGGTGAACGGACTCTCCGGCTCCACCGGCTACGATTTTTACCTGCGCGACAGCTGTTCGAACGGCAGCAAAAGCCCTTGGAGCGGCTACAACGGCTACGCGACAACCTGCGGAACCGCGGCCACCATTCCCTGGGTAGAGAATTTTGACCAGATTTTTTTCACTCCGCGCACCTCAGTCAACGGACTCGGAGGCTACATGTGCGGGTGGATTGCCTCGCCCAACGAAGGGTATGCCTGGGTTTCGGCCCCGCCGTTTCAAGTTCTGCCGGCCACCGGGCCCCAGTCAGACCATTCCGGGCGAACCAAGTACCTTTTCGCGGACCGCTTCGGTGCCTTTACCGGGAACAACACCGCCGTAATCCGCACACCCCAGATCAACCTGGCGGGCGCCACCACTCCGGTGGTTGAGTTTTGGTACCACATGTACGGCAACCAGGTCGACTCCTTGGCGGTCGAGGCTACCGCTGTGGGCAACCCCAACTGGGTGCGGCTCGGAGTAATCGCGAACAATCCCACGCTGTTTTCGTCCAAAACGAGTCCCTGGCAGCAGCAGATTTATCCGCTTACGATGTTTACCAACCAAACGGTGACCATCCGCTTTGTGGCCAAGTCGTCGGCGACTTTTCCGTTCAACGCTCGAGTCGCCATTGACGACCTTCGCGTCGGCCAAGCCAATGGATGCATCGCGCCCTCAAACCTTAACTTCAGCGCGGTTCAGGCCAATTCGGCCCTTGTCGGTTTGATACTGGGCTCGTCGCAGCACCACCAGCTCTCCTACGGTGCCCCGGGATTAGGCGCAGGCAACGGGACCGTCAAGCGCTTCAGCGGCACGTCAACGAGCCTCACTGGACTTACGCCTAATACGACGTACGAGGCCTGGATTCGCGACTCCTGCAGCCCAACCTCGTTCAGCAACTGGGTGGGCCCCGTTTCGTTCACCACCGGGTGTCTGGCGGTGGCTGCTCCGTGGAGCGAAAGCTTCGACGGTCCAACGTGGACCGTGCCCCCATTCAACCAAGCTGGCACCTGGCCGAGCTGCTGGGATCGTCCGACCAACCAAGGGATGACCTACGTGGTAGGTCCTCCTCAGTTCAACTCGTTTTCGACTGGTCCGTCTGAGGACCACGGATCGGGGGCCAACGGCAAGTACGTATTCTTGGAATCCGTTGGGTTCACCAACGGCTCGACGGGTCTATTCAAGACCCCTTGGATCAACCTTTCGCCCTTAGCCGTTCCCGAGCTCACGTTTTGGTACCACGCATACGGCTTCCAAATTTCAGGAACGCAGCTCCACGTCGAAGACACCGCGGGCGTCTTCACTCAGGTGTGGTCGAGTACGGGGCAACTTCAAGCCGCCCAAACCGATCCCTGGACGGAGGTTACGGTGAGCTTGGCCGCGTTTGCCAACAAGAAAATCCGGCTTCGCTGGACCGGAGCGGCAACGAGCAGCTTCGCCTCACTGGCCCAGTCCGCCATCGACGACATCGACATTCACGCTACGCCAACCTGCCCAAAACCCCAGAACTTCGCCGTCACGACTACCAACAGCACCAGTGCCACGCTGAGCTGGACGGTCGGCAGCAGCCCATGGGTGATCAAGTACGGCCCGGTCGGATTTAACCCCTCGGCGAGCGGAACCCGCGTAGTCGCCGCGAGCAATCCGTTTACGGTCACCGGCCTCACGCCGAGCACCACCTATCAGTTTTATGTGAAGGATACCTGCGGCCCCACCAGCGTCAGCGCCTGGAGCACGGCGGTAACCGCAACCACGACCTGCGCCACCATATCGGCACCGTCCACGGAGAATTTTCAATCTTCGGCATGGGGCGTCGGCACTTGGCCCAACCTCGAAGGAACGATTTCGCCCTGCTGGAGCCGTTCTGCCGGATCTGCCGCCTCTGAGTTCTTTTGGACCGTTGGTCAAGGACCCATGCAGGCGGGCAATACTGGTCCGAACCAAGGCATCAACGGCGGCAAGTACATGTTTACCAGCGGATTTGGCAACACGGGCGTGAACCAAGCCACCCTCACCTCACCGTGGATCAATACGACGCCCCTCAACGTGCCTATGCTGCGCTTCTCGAGCCACATGTACGGCGGAGTCATTGACCGGCTCCAGGTCTTCATCGATTCGGGTGCCGGATGGCAGAGTATTCTGATTATTCTTCCCGGCAACCAGCCCGCAGCGACCTCGGCTTGGACGCTCCACGAAATCCAGCTGCCCAATTATGCCGACAAAACCGTTCGGTTCCGTTTTCGCGGCGAAAAAACGACGGTAGCCGGCTACGCCGAAATTGGTCTTGACGAGTTTGCCGTGGTGGAGGCGCCCTTGCCCTCCTGTGCCGCGCCCTCAAACCTCAGCGCCTCGGGCGTCACGGTGAACACGGCCCAAATCGCGTTCACGCCCGGCGGCGCCAGCACGCGAATCGCTCGGGGCCCCGTGGGCTTCGTTCCCAACGCGGCGACCACCCTTGCGACGGGGATTACCTCACCCTACGTGCTCACCGGTCTCAATGCCAACACCACCTACCACGTGTACCTCAAGGACACCTGCAGCAGCGTGGGGCTCGCGAGTTCGTGGGTAGGCCCCTTGGCGTTCACCACGCAGCCTTGTCCGCCCGTTTCGGCGAGCTTCACCTACAACGTGGTGAGCGGAAACCTCATCATGAACGCGCAGAACATTTCGGCGACGTCGAACTACGCTTGGACGTTGCTCAACTCGAGCGGGGCCACGGTGGCCACGCGAACGGGGGGCTCGTCGACCATTCCCGTGTCGGGCACCGGTTCGTTTACGTTGAGCCTCATCGTGACCAACTTTTGCGGAAGTTCCGACACCAGCCAGGTTACCGTGAATATTTGCGCCCCGTTGGGCGGCGGATTTAGCCACACGGTCAACGGAAACACCGTGAGCTTCACGAGCCTCGCCGTGAACTCGTCGGGCCAGCTGTGGGACTTTGGCGACGGCAACCAAGGCAGCGGCCCCGCTCCGGTTCACACCTACGCCGGAACCGGTTCCTACACGGTCGTGATGCGGTCGTTCAACATCTGCGGCGACACAATAACCTCGAGCCAAGTGGTGGTGACCTGCACCAAGCCGGCGGCGGAATGGACCGCGCAAATTCTCTCGTCGGGAGGCGCCGGAATGCGGGTTCAGTTCAACGCGACCCCCTGGTCGAGCGCGGACGCTGTAAACTTCCAATGGCTCTTTGGCGACGGCACCAACGGATCGGGCGCCAACCCTATCAAGACTTATGGGGTCCCCGGACTTTTCTACACGGTGACCTTGATTGCGTCCAATTCCTGCGGAGGGAAAGACACCTTGACCAAATCGCTTCAAACAGTTGGACTCGACGAACCGGCGGCGGTTGCCGCCTGGTACCCCAACCCGGCGCAACCCGGGCAGTGGATCACCAGTCCGGGCGATGCGCCCGTGTCCGTGGCGACCCTGACTGGCCAAATCCTGCACTGGGCCCAGCGCAGCGAAGCAGGCCAAACGCTCGTCTGCGTGCCGGAGAACTGCCCCGCCGGAGTGTACGTGCTCTGGCAAGAAGGGGTGGCGGTACGGATTACGGTTCCATAACCGTTTAATAACGGTTTCGTAGCCTGGGGACTGCGCCAAGCAAAATCGGCTTAACACCATTAGATGAGTTTTGAGGATACTCAAAATCATCTAGTTATGAAAAACCTTTTTACCCTTTTCGTGCTCGCATGGTGCAGCGTTTCTGCTGCCTATGCTCAAAGCAGCATTAGCGGCCAAGCGGTCGATGAGGCCAACATTGCCCTTCCCGGTGCCGTGGTCACCTTGGACAGCCGCCGTTCTACCACGACGGACTTGAACGGTCGGTTTTCCTTTACCGGAGTATCGGCCGACATGCACGTTGTGAAACTCGTGTACGCGAGCTACGTGACCGTTGAAGCCAATGTAAATACTTCAAATGGCAACCAATTTGTGGTTCTTAAAACGAAGCCTGGAACGACCGAATTGGGCGAAATTGAAGTTGTGGGTTCGCTCCTACAGGGACAGGCCAAAGCCTTGAATCGCCAAAAGAGCAACATTAACGCATCGAATGTGGTGTCTTCAGACCAGGTTGGACGCTTTCCCGACGACAACATTGGAGACGCCGCAAAGCGCATTCCCGGCATCACGATGCAGAACGACCAAGGCGAGGCCCGCAACATTATTGTTCGCGGATTGGCTCCCCAGCTGAACTCGGTAACCATCAACGGCGAACGCATTCCCTCTGCTGAAGGCGACAACCGCAACATCCAGATGGACTTGATTGCTGCCGACATGATTCAAACGATTGAAGTGTCGAAAGCGCTTACCCCCGATATGGATGCGGACGCCATTGGCGGATCAGTGAACTTGGTTACCCGCGCCGCCCCCGCAGGTCAGCGCATTGTGGTTACGGGCGGAGCCCTTTACAACTCCCTGAGTCAAGCGGTAACACCCAACGGATCGTTTACCTACGGAAACCGCTTTGCCAAAGACAAAATGGGAATCGTTGCAAGCGCTTCGAGCAAGGACCACGTATTTGGTTCGGATAATGCCGAGTTCGAGTGGAACTTTGACGACGCAGCAAGTCCCTACATCTTTAACTACGAAGTGCGCGAATACCACGTGCGCCGCCTTCGCCAGAATCTATCTGCCAACCTCGACTTCCGCTTGGCGCCCGGCCACACCCTTTTCTTTCAGTCGATGTACAGCAACCGAAAGGACTGGGAAAACCGATTCCGCTTGCGCTTTAAAGATGTCGAACGCCAAGAAGACGGCACCTATGTTGGAGAACTCCGCATGCAAACCAAAGGCGGATCGAATGATGTGGACAACGCCCGATTGGAAGATCAAACCATGTACAATTTGGCCCTTCGCGGAGAGCATCTTTTGGGCAAACTCCGCATGGACTGGAGCGTGAGTCGCTCGTTCGCAAATGAGCTTCGTCCTGATGAGCGCTACATTCAGTTCCGAAAGAAGAACGCAGAGGTCGTGTTTGCGGATATGGATCCCACGACCCCGTACATGCTCCCCGCGTCAGTGGGTTTGGCCCTTTCGGACTACGGACTCCACGAACTCACCCAGCAGCAGCAAAACACGTACGACCAGGATAACAATGCACGACTGGACTTCACGCTTCCCGTTGGCAAGGGCAATTTAAAATTTGGTGCGCGCTACCGGGGCAAAGTAAAATTCCGCGACGTGACCTTTAATGAGTACGAATTTGTCGATGGCGACCAAGAGCCCAGCTTTGACGACCTGAGCATCAAGTACGACGCCGCGCGCGCCGACCGCTACATGGCCGGAGATTACTGGAATTTCGCCGCAGGCAAGAGCTTTATTTCTAAAGACTACCTCGGTGGGCTCGACCTCGACAACAGCGCACTTTTTGAAAGCACGTCAGTACCTGCCGAGTTTGCCGCGACCAACTACGATGCGACCGAAAACATTTTGGGCGCCTACGCCATGTACAGCGCTACCGCAGGAAAACTGGAGTACACCGCGGGCGTACGGGTAGAAAACACTTCAAACGTTTACAACGGTTTTGCCTTTGACCTTGACGAAGAAACCTCAGCAGACACTTCAGGCACCGGTAACTACACCAACCTGCTTCCTAGCGTGCTTTTAAAGTACAATTTGAGCAGCCGTAGCCTGATCCGCGGATCGGTTACGTCCACTTTGGCGCGGCCAAACTACTACGACCTGGTTCCGTACATCTCGTTCTCGCGCGACGACCTCGAGGCGGAATTCGGAAACCCCGAGCTCAAGGCAGCTACGGCTACAAACGTGGACTTGAGCTACGAAAACTACCTCCCGAACGTGGGATTGATCAGCGCCGGAGTCTTCTACAAGCGCATCAACAACTTCATTTACACGGAATCAATCAACGATTTCGAATACAAGGGAACAACTTATGACGCGCAAACGCCGAAAAACGGTGAAGTTGCCACGGTTCAGGGATTGGAACTTGCCTTTCAACGCACCCTGGGCAAGTCTGGATTTGCTAAGAATCTGAACCTCTACACCAACGCAACCTTTACGGCGTCACAGACCACAGGGGTTCGCGACGGCGAGAACATCGCTCTGGCCGGAACCGCTCCGATCATGCTCAACGCTTCACTTGCCTACGACGCCAAGAAGTTCACGGCCCGCGTAAGCTTCAACCACTCCCAAGGCTATGTAGATGAGTACGGCGGCGACACGTATTCTGATCGTTTCTATGGGGACCAAAGCTTTGTAGACCTCAATGCGTACTACGCGCTGACACCAAAGTTGCGCGTGTTCATTGACCTGAACAACTTGACGAACCAGCCCCTGCGCTACTACCAATTCGAAGAGCAATACACCATGCAGATGGAGTACTACGGATTCCGCGCCAAACTCGGCGTGAAGCTCGACCTCTAATCGGTTTCGGCGATCGTTACGACCCGCCGGCGCATGCCGGCGGGTTTTTTAATTCCGCACGTAGCGGTGCACTTGGGGCGGAAGGCCGGCGGCCTTTTCGCTGAGCAGAACATAAGATCCGTCAGGGAGCCATGCAAAAATTTCGCCCTGGGCCTCTTGCTCGGTGTACGGTAGCTGGGTGGGAACTCGCTGAAGCACGTCGCAGGCCGCCTCAGTGGGCGATGCATCCCAATAGTAGAGCCGGCCGTAGCTGCGCACCACGATCGGCGATCGCCCGTTGGGCAACTGAAGGCGGTCCGCCGCGGTGGTCATGAATAGGGGCAAATCACCGAGGTACTTCGCGGTATCTCCGCCTAAGGTCGGTTCGGACGGAAGCACGTAGATTCGGTTGCGCAGGTCCCGCTTGGAAACGAGGTACATGCGGCCATCCGGATCGGCAAACATGGATTCGGCGTCCCGTGGACCGTCGGCATAGGTATAGGTCCACACCTTGGTCGCCGTGGGCTGGTGGCTTTGTATGGCGGAACCTGCGGTATCAATTCCCGTCGGCTCAGGGAGCGCATAAATCCGGCGCATAGGGCGGAGGCCTTCGTTGTCGCCGATTTCACCGATTCCCAACCACCGTTGCCCATTGGCATCCGTCCAGTGGGCCAGGTCCTCCCAGTCTTCGTTGGTCCAGCCCATGGTAAGCTGCAGTCGGCTCATCACCCGACCGTTGCGAACGTCGACGAGGTAGAGCATGGGTCCGACTCCGCCGTCTTCAATCACCCAAATGGCGTGGGGCGCCCAGGAGCAGTGTACGGCCCCAGACGCCTCGTCGAGTGCCACAAACCCGGCGCTCAAGCGCGGAACCGTATCAAAGCCCGGCTGCGGCGCCAACGACGTGACGTCGTAGTTCACCGAAAAGGGAACGTAGGGTTCGGGCTGGGGCTCGCGGCAGGACTGGGCGGCTGCTACTGCCGGCAGAAGGCTCCAAAGAATGAAGTTGGTTGGGCGCATACGCAAACCTACAAACTTGATGTTTTGGTAACGTTAGGCCCTGGCCCCGAGTCTACCTTTAAGTATGATCTACCGCACTATCCTATTCGGCATTGTATTCGCCGCCCTCGCAAGCTGCCAACCCTCGGCGGAACCCGCCACCGCTGCCCCAGTCGCTTATCCCGCACGCAGCGAGGCCCCCATCTTTCGGAGCCTCATTTTTGGCGACTGGGGACGCATGGGCATTGACCCGCAAATGCAGACTTCCCAAGAAATGGCCGACTACGCCCGCGAATTTCCGCTCGACTTTATCGTGAGCACGGGCGACAACTTCTACGACAACGGCGTCACCGGGGTCGACGACCTTCACTGGACCCATTCGTTTGAAAAGGTCTACAGCGATTCCAGCTTGTTTGCGCCATGGTACGTTGTTTTGGGCAACCACGACTACCGCGGCAACATCGAAGCGCAAATGGAGTACCGGTCGCCGAATTCCGACCGCTGGAAGATGCCCGCCAAAAACTACGTGAAGACCTGGACCCGAGATGGAGTCAAGCTTGCGTTGGTGTTCATTGATACCTCGCCGACCGAAGACCAGTACTACAGCGAAGAGAAGTACCGTCGCGTATGGCAGGAGGATTCCGCGGCACAAAAAGCATGGTTCCGCGCCGTCATGGATACGTTGAAGGCCGACTACCGCGTCGTGGTAGGCCACCACCCCCTTTATTCGGGCGGAAAGCGCATGGGTGCCAAAACCCAAAGCCACCTCGACCACTGGGGGCCGCTCTTTGCCCAGTATAAGGTTCGCACGTACCTCTGCGGCCACGAGCACGACCTGCAGCACATTCAGGCCAAGCTGGCCGGTGGGCATACCCTAAACCACGTGGTGACTGGTGCCGGTAGTGAAGTCCGCGAAACGGGTGAAATTCAGAGCGGCGCCTACGAAGGGGACCAAGCCAAAACCATTTATTCACGCTCCGCCAATGGATTTATGATCTTGGACGTGCACCGAGATGCTGCCGTCGCTACCTTGTGGTCCGGTGGACAGCCCGTACACCAATTCACGATTAAACCCGACAACCTATGAGCCAGCCCACTGCCCAGCAAATTCTCGATACCCTTTGCGATGCCTACGGCACCACGTTGGCCGAGGTCCTGTCGCACCTCGACGCCGAATCCGAGATTCCGGCCGACGTGCAAGCCGCCGAAGAAGTCATGAAGATGGTCTTCAGCGGAATCATCAACGAAGCCTTTGACGAGGGACGCGCCCGCACCGTCGAAATGGAAGAAGACGACCGGTTCGGCGTGCTGATCGACGAGGACTTCCTTGAAGAAATTGGGTTCGAGCTCGACTTTGACGAAGTCGGCGAGGACGAAGAAGAATAACGCCCATTTTACCTGCGCCTAAGGTAGCGGCACGTGCTTTGTATACAGAAGTTCGGAACCGCTTCTCGCTCTGCGTTTCGTAGGGTGTTAAGGTGTTAAGGTAAATTTGGTTCCACAGAAAGCCCGCAGCAATGCGGGCTTTTTTGCTACTTTTAAGCATGATCCGCTCCAAGCTCGCCGTCGGAATCCTGGCCAGCCTGGCTCTGATCTACTTCGCGTGGCAACGGCCCTTTTTGGAGCGCGGCGCCAATCCGCGCAATCAAGTGATTTCCTACGACGTGGCGGGCTACTACGCCTACCTCCCCATGCTGTTCATCGAAGGCGACGTTCGGCTCGAGCGCCCCTGGAAGTACGACATGATCCAGCTGGTAGGGGTGCACGAGCACCCCGAAACGGGCGGTCGCCACCTCAAATTTACCTCGGGCATGGCGGTGCTCTACGCGCCGTTTTTTGCCGCCGCCCACGCCTACACCTTGGCCATCCATCCGGCGGAGGCCCACGGCTTTTCACTCCCCTACCGATTCGCCATCGGGTTGGCCGGGGTGCTGTACCCCCTGCTCGGACTCGTGCTGCTTCGCCGTTTTCTGCGCCACTACGTGCCCGACGCCGCAATCACCTGGGCCCTCGTCGCCCTGTTTTTGGGCACCAACCTCTTCTACTACAGCAGCTTTCGCGGAGCCATGAGCCACGGTGCCACCTTCATGCTGTCGGCGGCCATGCTCTACCACGCCGACCTCTGGCGGCGGCGCGAGCAGCCGGGTCGCCTCGTGGTCGTTGGGCTCCTCGCGGGCCTCGTGGTGCTGATTCGCCCCGTCAACCTGCTGATCCCTGTGGCCGTGGCTGCCATGTTCACGTTGGACGGTCGGCTTCCGCGCGGACTCCTCACCGCCCGGCGCCTGACCCTAGCGGTGGCGGCGGCGGCGCTCGTGGCCCTTCCGCAGCTTGGGTACTGGAAGGCCAGCACCGGCCACTGGTTCGTGTGGACCTACGGCCGCGAAGGCTTTTTTTGGACGGAGCCTGCCTGGATTCAAGGCCTCTTCAGTTGGCGCAAAGGCTGGTTCATCTACACCCCAATGGCCGCCTTCATGATCTTCGGGTTCTGGGGCTTCGCCCGCAAAAAACCGGCTTGGGCCCTCGTCGTCGGACTCTACCTCGTGGCTACTGCGTACGTGACCTTCAGCTGGTGGGCGTGGTGGTACGGCGGAAGCTATGGCGCCCGGCCCTTGATCGACGCCTACGCCCTGCTGGCGCTGCCGCTGGCCGTGTACTTCCAGCGCATGCTCGAGGAGGCCCCCGCCGTGCTGCGTCGGCTCAGCCTGGCGACGGCGACCGGCCTGGTGGCGCTCAACCTCCTGCAGACCTACTACTACACGGCCGGATACCTGCACCACGATTCCATGACGCGGGCCGCCTACCTCCACGTGATGCGGCACGCGGACTTTGCTCCGCGCGAACTCCTCGAAGCCCCCGACTACGACGCAGCGCTCAAGGGCGCCGAGCCCCGCTACTA